>NZ_JAWIRW010000002.1:358036-392559 GCF_036319985.1 Stenotrophomonas sp. SMYL89
GTTTTCCGCGATCTGTCGGAGCACAGGGTCGGATCCCGTTGCTGCGCAACGGGCTCTGACCCCAATCTGGAATTCGATATCTGACAGATGTGTCGACCAAGGTCGACACCTACCAACAGCTGTCGGAATCTGTCGGGGGTGGGGCGGCGTGGGCTTGCAGGACCGTTGGCGCCATGGATGGCGCCATCGAGCCCCCATGGACGGGTTTACGGCGTGTCCTGCAAGCCCACCCCGCCCCGCCAACCCACGGAATGCTCGCTGTTGCTGTTGCTTCGGCCTCTGCAGGTGCAGGGCCGCAGGCCCTGCCGAACCTACCTACCCATCACCCTGGCGATCGCTTCCACCAGCAGCTCACCGGTCACCGGCTTGCGCAGGAAGCCGCCGATGCCGGCCGCCTCCACCTGCTGCTGCAGGTCCGGATCGGTGCGCGCGGTCACCGCCAGCAGCGGGAGCATGTAGCCCTGGTTGCGCAGGTGCTGGGCCAGCTCGAAGCCGCTCAGGCCCGGCAGGTCCAGATCCAGCAGACCGACATCGAAATCACCGGCACTGATCTCGCGCAGTGCCGCCAGCGCATGGCCCGCGTGCACCACTTCATGGCCGCGTGCACTCAACAGCCCGCGCACCACATCAGCCACGGTTGCATCATCCTCGACCAGCAGCACGCGCAACGGCGGCATGTTGGCCGCATCCTCGCGGTGCGCTTCGCCCTCGGCCTCTGCGCTGGCATCGACCACCAGCGGCAACGGCAGGGTCACGCCAAAACACGTGCCGCGGCCAAGCTGGCTCTCCACCTGGATACGCCCCTGCATCGCCTGCGCCAGTTCGCGGCAGATGGCCAGGCCCAGGCCACTGCCACCGTACTGCGCAGCGGTGCGGGCACCGTCGGCCTGCTCGAAACGACGGAACAGGCGCTGCTGCTGTTCCTGGCTGATGCCCGGCCCGGTGTCGCGCACTTCGAAGTGCAGCGCGCGCAGCTCGCCGTCGCTGCGCGCATGCAGGGTGATGGTTCCGCGGCTGGTGAACTTGACCGCGTTGGAGAGCAGGTTGAGCAGGATCTGCCGTACCCGCATCGCATCGCCGGTCGCCTGCAGGCCCGGCGGCAGCTGGTTGTCGAGGGTGAAGCGCAGGCCCTTTTGTGCTGCCAGCGGTCCCATCAGGGCGGCAAGATCCTGCAACAGGCAGCTCAGCGCGAACGGCTTGGACTGCAGTTCCAGCCGTCCGGACTCGATCCGTGCCAGGTCCAGGGCATCGTTGACCAGGTGAAGCAGGTGTTCGCCGGCATGCCGGATCGACTGCGTGTAGCCGCGCTGCTGCGGGTCCAGCGGTGAAGCCAGCAGCAGTTCGCTCATGCCGAGCACGCCGGTCATCGGCGTGCGGATTTCGTGGCCGAGATTGGCCAGGAAGCGGGTCTTGGCCGCCGAGGCCTGCTCGGCCAGTTCCTGTTTGTGCAGTGCCAGCTGATAGGCGTGGCGCCGCTGCAGGCGGCGGCGATACAACCAGGCAAACCAACTGGTCAGCAGAAGCGCGATCGAGGCCAGTACCAGCAGTCCGGACAGGCTGCGCCACCACGGTGGCTGCACGCGGAATTCCAGGCTCTGCACCCGCGACCAGACGTGGTCAGCCGAGCGCGCCTGTACTTCCAGACGGTAGCTGCCCGGCGGCAGGCGCGAGAACAGGCGCTCACCGGCCGGTCCCACTTCCACCCAATCGGGGTCGTAGCCGGCCAGGCGGTAGCGGTAGCTGTTGGAAGCAGAATCGGCGAACGACAACAATCGCGCGACGATGCGCAGGTCACGATCACCATCGGCAATCTGCAACGGCGTGTCGTGGGTCAGGTCGAGTACCTGCTCGTTGCGGCGGACTTCAACCCGCTCGATCACCAACGGCGCGCGCCGTACCGACGGCCGCACCTGCTCCGGGTTGAACACCACCACGCCAGCCGGTGTACCGGCCACCAGATGGCCATCGCCGGACATCGTCAACGTGTGCTCGCGGAACTCCTGGCTGGGCAGGCCGTCGTGCACGCCGTACAGGCGCACACTCTGCCCATCGGCGCCAACGCGGACCAGGCCGCGCGCACTGGTGGCCCAGGCCACGCCCTGCGCATCGACCACCAGCCCGGAGGCGGAGATCGCCGGATAGCCCTGCTCCGCGCCGACCACGGCCTGCCGCTCCAACCGGCCCTGGCTCCAGCGGTAGCGCGACAAGCGACCATCCTCCGACAACCAGACCTGGCCATCGCGGCCCACGTGCAGCGCATGGATCGCCGTCGCCGGTGCACCCGGCACCGGCTGGAAGCGCTCGCTTTCCGGCAGCCACTGCAGCAGGCCACGGCTGCTGGCCAGCCAGATGTGGTCCTGCGGTCCGCATTCCACGTCGAGGTTGAGCTGGCCCTGCTGCAGGCCGCGCTGGCCGTTGTCCAGCTGGCGGCGCAGGCGACCGTCGAGGTCACGCTGCTGCAGGCCTGCAGGCAACATCAACCACAGACTGTCGCCGTCGCAGGTCATCATCGACTCGATGACCCCTTCCATGGTTGCGTCGGCCCCGGCATCACGGCCCCAGCGACGCAGGTCACGCCGCTTCGGGTCGTAGCGCAGCAACGCATCGGTCGAGCCGATCCAGACCTGGCCACGGCGATCCTCGCGAACCGAGGACAGCCAGTACATGCCGTTGACCCAGGTGCGGTGCTGCTCGATCTTTCCGGTCTTGGGATCGAACCGGTCCAGCGCGCCGTGGCTGCCAACCGTCCAGATGCCGCCATTGCCGGAAGGGCTGGTGCCCAGCACGAAGGCATTGCGCAGCGAACCGGCGTCATCCTCCAATCGCGACAACACCGAGAACTGCCACCAGCGCGGCAGCAGGTGCCACAGGCCGGCATTGGTACTGGCCAACCAGATGCCGCCTTCGCGGTCCTCGTAGGCGCCAGTCCAGTTCGGTCGCACCGGCCCGCGCGCAACAGCGCTGTACAGCGGAACCGTCTGGTACTGCCCATCCACGGCCCGACCCAGCCCGGTACGGGTATCCAGCCAATGCCCGCCCTGTTCATCACGCAGCATCATGCCGAGCACCTGCTCGCCCGGCGGTAGTTTCCATGGCGGCGATTCAAAACGCCCGTCGGGGCGACGCACCGTGGCGCCGGCCATCGTACTGATCCACAGGCTGCCATCGGGTTCGCTGGTCAACCCATTGATCAGCAGGCTGGGAATGACATCCGTGCCGACCCGCTCGAAGTCGGTACCGGTCCAGCGCGCCACGCCATGCTTGGTGCCGACCCACAGGCTGCCATCGGCCAGCGTCGCCAGATACGGCACCGAGGCAGCGGGCAGGCTGCGTGGATTGTTGGCCTCGGGCAGGAAACGCTGCAGGCGATCCTCGCTGTCCAACCGGTACAGCCCACCTTCGTGGGTCCCGAACCAGATCGCACCGTCGGGGGTGGTCGCCAGGCTCCAGACCGTGTTGGTCCCCATCAACGGCTGGCTGCTGCGGTCGTAGAAATGCAGCTGGCGGCGGTCGGCCGACATCCGTACCAGGCCCGCGTTCTCGGTCCCGATCCAGAGCTGGTTGCGCGCATCGACCAGCACCGTCCAGATGCGGTTGTCGCGCAGGCCATCCTCCGAGCGCCAGATCCGGTAGTTGCGCCCGTCGTAACGGGCCAGGCCGTCGTTGGTGGCGATCCACAGGTAGCCGTAGCGGTCTTCGGCCATGCGGTTGACGGTATTGGAGGGCAGGCCGTCGAACACCGTCACCTGGCGCGGGCTGGGTGGCACCGGCTGCGCGGCAGCGGGTGACAGGCCGCACAGGAGGATCAGCAGCAGCATCGCCGCCCGCAGATACACCACCGATTGCCTCCTCACGCTGCCCTGATGATTCCCGCGCCGCGGGCGTCGGCATGGTAAACCGAAAGTCGCGCCGTTCACGCCCGGCGCCGACGTTTTCAAGTTGTGGTCTGTCGTTTGGCGCGAGCCTGGATGATCGCTGCCACCAGCATGTCGCCGGTGACCGGCTTGCGCAGGAAACCATCGAAACCGGCAGCGAGCACCTGCGATTCGGCATAGGCATCGGAGCGGGCGGTCACCGCCACCAGTGGCAGCTCGTAGCCCAGGGTGCGCAGCTGGCGGGCGATCGCAGTGCCGTCCAGCGCCGGCAGGTCGAGATCGAGCAGGCCAACATCGAAGCCGTCGGTGGCGATCTCCGACAAAGCCCCCAGGCCGTGCAGCACATGCACTACGTCATGGCCGCGGCTGCGCAGCAGGCCGGCGATGACCTCGGCCACGGTGGCATCGTCCTCCACCAGCAGGATGCGCAGTGGCGGCAGCACCGGCTGCGCAGGCGCTTCGCCCGCGGCGGCGGCGGCCTGCCGGGTCCAGGGCAGCGGCAACCGCACCCGGAAGCGCGCGCCCTTGCCTGGCTGGCTGTCCACTTCGATGCGCCCGCCCATGGCCACGGCCAGCTCCTGGCAGATCGCCAGGCCCAGCCCGCTGCCGCCATAGCGCGAGGCCGTGCGCGGGCCCTCCGCCTGCTCGAATCGGTGGAACAGCCGCTCCTGCTGCTCGACATTGATACCCGGACCACTGTCGTGCACTTCGAAACAGAGACCGCCGCCGTTCCTTTCCAGGTGCACGGCCAGGCCGACATGCCCGCGCTCGGTGAACTTGATCGCATTGCCCAGCAGGTTGAGCAGGATCTGCCGCACGCGCATCTCGTCGCCACTGACGCTGATCGGGCCGGGCGGATCGTCGCCACGCTGGAAATCCAGCTTGCGCTGTTTCGCCATGGGCTGCATCAGCGCCTGCACCTGGTCGAGCAGGCCGGCCAGGTCGAACGGGCGCAGATCCAGCTCCAGCCGGCCTGCCTCGATGCGCGCGAGGTCCAACGCATCGTTGACCAACCGCAGCAGATGGCTACCGGCCTGCTGGATGGAGCCGGCATAGCTGCGCTGCACCGGGTCCAGCGGTGTGGCCAGCAGCAGCTCGCTCATGCCCAGCACGCCGGTCATCGGCGTGCGCACTTCATGCCCCAGCGTGGCCAGGAACCGGCTCTTGGCCTGCGAGGCCTGTTCGGCCAGCTCCTGCTTGTGCACGGTCAGCTGCCATTGCTGGCGACGGCGCAGGCGCGCACGGATCGACCAGACCAGGATGAGCAGCAGCAGCGAACCGATCAGGATGTAGCCGAAGATCGCCATGCCGCTGCGCCACCACGGTGGCAGCACCTTCACCTGCAGCTGCTGCGAAGGCGTCCATGCACCATTGGCGGTGGCCGCCTGCACTTCGATGACGTAACTGCCGGTGGGCAGTCGCGACAGCGTGCGCTGGCCGTCGCCGCCCTGCTCCACCCAGTTCTGGTCATACCCGCGTACCCGGAAGCGGTAGCGGTTGCCCTGTGGATTGGCATACGACAGCAGCCGCGCATCGATCTGCAGATCGCGATCATCCGGTCCCAGCAGCAGGGTGCCGGTGTTCGGCAGCGGCTGCCAGCCGCGTGCATCGTCGCGGCGCACGCGCACCTCGGCAATCACCAGCGAAGACCCGGGCAGCACCACGTCGTCGGCATTCACGTCGAAAGCGACCAGGCCGGTCTGGGCCACGGCCAGCACGCGGCCATCGGCATTCACCGCCGGCGGCCGGCTGGTGAATTCGGCATCGGACAGGCCATCGCGTTCATTGAACAACTGCAGGCGCCGGGCTTTCGGGTCCCAGCGCAGCAGGCCGCGCGGCGTGGTCGCCCACACCCGGCCATTGTCGGCCAATGCCAGGCCACCCATGCTGACCGGCGGCACACCGGCGCTTCCATCAATGCGCTGGATCAGGCGCAGGCTCATGCCATCCCACTGGTAGCGCTCCAGCGCGCCCTGGCGGGCCAGCCACAGCTGCTGCGGATCCACCCACACCAGGTCGTAGATCAGCCCGCGCGAGACCCCCGGCACCGCTTCGAAGCGACCGGCCTGCTCACGCCAGATGCCCATGTCGCCCATCACCCATGCCTTGCCATGGGCATCGAAGCGGATCTGCTCGATGGGTGAATCGGCCGCTTTGCGGAAATCCTCGAGTGGATAGCTGTGCAGCACCCGGCCATCCGCGCTGCGCTGCTGCAGGCCCAGGTTCATCACCGAAAGCCAGACCGTGCCATCGGGCGCCTGCCGCATCAGGTCGATGCGCTGGCGCAGGTCGGCGCCTCCATCGATATGCCAATCGTGCAGCGCGCGGGTGGCCGGGTCATACACGCTGATGCGGCCGGCACGCCCCAGCCACAGGCGCCCGTCCGGCCGCGGTAGTACCGACCACACCGCACCGCTGCCGATCTCGCGGTCGCTGGCCAGCAGGCGCAGCGTGCCGTGCGCATCCAGCTGATACACGCCGTGCGCCGAACCCACGTAGTAGTTCTGGCCGTCACTCGCCGCGCCCAGCAGGTACTGGCTGTCCAGCGGCTTGCCATCGAGCTGGTTCCAGATCGAGAAGCGGCGCCAGTCCGGCGGCAGGTAGGCCAGCCCCTGGGTCAGCAGGGCCACCCACAGTCCGCCCTCGTGGTCCTGCAGCAGATCGAGCACACCGCTCTGTGCAGTGAGGAAACCACTGCCGCGGTCGCCATCGAGCCGCCACAGCGCACTTGCGTCGCCGCGCAGCAGGCCGTCGGACGTGCCCGCCCAGTAGCCGCCCTGGCGATCGGCCAGCACCAGTGCCGAGCGCAGGCGGGCGCTGTCGCTCCAGCGCGGACGACTGACCCGGTCCTGCGCATCGATGCGGTACAGGCCGTCGTTCTGGCTGCCGAGCCAGATCGAACCGTCCGGATCACGGCTCATCCTCAGCACGCTCAGCGCGCCCAGTTCGCGCGATGCCACCGGCTCGAAGCCAACGCCGTTCCAGCGCGCGACCCCGGCCTCGGTGCCGATCCACAGGCGTCCCCGGGCATCGACCAGGCTGCTGTAGATGGTGTTGCTGGGCAGGCCGTCGGCACGGGCCGGGTCGTGCTTAAAGAAACGCAGGCTGCCGTCCTCGCCGAAACGGCAGATCCCCTGGCTGCTGGTGCCGATCCACAACGCATCCCCGGCGTAGGCCAGCGTCCAGAACTGGCTCATGCAGGGGCCATTGACCGCATCGAAGGTCCTGAAGCGCTCGCGGTCGGCATCCAGGCGGGCCACGCCCTTGCCATTGATGCCCACCCACACCCGGTCCAGCGGATCGACCAGCAGGGTCTCGATCTCGTTGCCGGGCAGCGAGCCGGGCTGTTCCGGATCGTGCTCCCAGACCCGCAGCGAGCTGCCGTCGTAGCGCACCAGCCCGCCATCGGTTGCGGCCCAGACATGGCCCTGGCGGTCTTCGGCCAGTGCCAGCACCATGCGCGACGGCATGCCTTCGGCGGCACCGAAGCGCCGCAGGCGCGGCGTTTCTGCCATGTCCAGGGCTGCAGCCGCCGTGGCAGACGCCAACAGCAGCAGCCCCATTGCCGCGATGCCCATGCACCACAGGCGCCAGCTGCTCGTCATCCTGAACCCCCTGTCCTGCCCCGATTGTCACACAGGGCCGGGGTCATGGCTGCAACAGCCTGTTGCCGGGGCAGGACCACCACGAACTGTTGCAGCCATGCACGCATCCTTGGCAGGGGCCTGTGCGTATGATCACAGCGTCCCCCTTCCGGAGCCCGCCATCGATGCGTCCCTGCCTGGCCCTGCTGCCGATGCTGCTCGCCACCGCTCCCGCCTGGGCGGATGCAGATACCTATCGCCTCGATCCGGTACATACACGTGTGCTGTTCGGCATCGACCACGCCGGCTATTCGCAGGCCATGGGTACGGTGTCTGGCAGCGAGGGCCGCCTGCAGTTCGATCCCGACAACTGGCGCGAGGCCACGCTGGACGTCGAGGTCCCCGTGTCGCGATTGGACCTTGGTGATGCCAAATGGAACCAGGCCACGCTGGCCCGCAGCCTTCTGGATGGCGAGCGTTTCCCGAAGGCACACTTCGTCTCCACCCGGGTCGAACCGATCGATGCCAAGCGCGCCCACGTGATCGGCACGCTGACCCTGCGCGGGGTCAGCCAGGAAATCACGCTGGATGTGACCCTCAACGCCATCAAACGCTACCCGCTCCCCCCGTTCCGACGCACCGCCGGCTTCTCCGCCAGCACCACCCTGAGCCGGCGTGCGTTCGGCATCACCGCCTGGCCGGGCGTCATCGGTGATGCAGTACAGCTGAGGATCGAGGCTGAAGCCACCCTCGACCGCAGCGACGCCCCGGGAACTCCCGCTCCCGTTCCGCACTCCGACCCCAAGACGGCCCCCTAGAGGACCCTTCATGACCGCCAAGAACACCCCCGCCGCCTGGGGGAGTGTCAGCCAGATCCTGCATTGGTTGATCGCACTGCTGATCCTCGCCCTCGGCGTGGTCGGCCTGACCATGGGTGAACTGCCCAAGACCCCCAAGTATTTCTGGGTCTACACCGCACACAAGTCGATCGGCATCACCGTGCTGGCGCTGGTGCTGTTCCGCCTCGGCTGGCGCATGTACGCCGGCGCGCCCAAGCCGGTGCCGGGCGTGCCCAGCTGGCAGGAACGCATTGCCGGCGCCACCCACGTGCTGCTGTATGTGCTGATGTTCGCCATCCCGCTGTCGGGCTGGCTGTACGACTCGGCCAGCGGCCTGCGCCCGTTCCGCTGGTTCGGCCTGGTCGACGTGCCCAAGCTGAGCGGCCCCGATCCGCAGGTGGTCGCGGTATCGCACGCCATCCACGAATACGGCTTCTGGCTGTTGATCGCGGTGGTGCTGGCCCATGCCGGCGCTGCCTTCTACCACCACCTGTTCCAGCGCGATGCGACCTTGTCCCGCATGTTGCCGCGCGGCTGGCTTGCCTCCCCTCAGAAGGACTGACCGATGAACCTGAAACTGACCACTCCGGCCGCCGTGGCCGCCGCCCTGGCCGGCATGCTGGCCACCGCCCCGGTGCTCGCCGCCGACTACGCGCAGGCCCCCGGCGCCGGCTCGATCCTGGTGTTCGCCACCAAGTACGACGGCGAAGTGTTCACCGGCAGCTTCCCGGGCTTTGCCACCAAGCTCAGCTTCGACCCGGCCAATCCGGCCGCCGGTTCGCTGGACGTGGTGATCCCGCTGGCCGGCGCCAAGAGCGGCAACAGCGACCGTGACTCGACCCTGCAGACCGCCGATTTCTTCAATGTCGGCAAGTTCGCCACCGCTCGCTACACCGCCAAGGGTTTCCGCGCGGTGGGCAATGACCAGTTCGCCGCCGATGGCACCCTGGAACTGCGCGGGGTCAGCAAGCCGGTCACCCTCACCTTCACCTGGAAGCCGGGCACCCAGCCGGTGCTGACCGGCAAGGCCACGGTCAAGCGCCTGGACTTCGGTGTCGGCGGCGGCGACTGGGCCGACACCAAGACCATTCCGGACGAAACCGCGATCAGCACGATCGTGAAGTTCGACGCGAAATGAGCAATGGGCCGGGGCATGGCCCCTGCCGCATCCTGTAGAGCCGAGCCATGCTCGGCTGCTGCGTGCGGCGCGACCGCGCCTGCCGCCGGGCCATGCCCGGCGGATTCAACCCTCGGCCAGCCAGGCCTGCACACGGGCCGCGTCGAACGGCCAGTCCAGCTCACGACCGCCAGTCTCGTCGCGCAGCACCGGCACCCGCGCGCCATAGCGCGCTTCCAGCGCCGGCTGATCGTCCAGGAACACCGATTCGAACTCCGGTGCCCCCGCCTTGGCCAGCTCGGCCAGGGCCATGTCACACAGATGGCAGTCGTCGCGCTGGAACAGGGTCAACACCGGTTTTGCTCCCTCTGCCGAAATGCTGCGCCGCAGCCATGGAAGTGCGGCATGAACCGCTAGAATAGCGGTCTCCTCCGGTACCCGCAGTACGGCAACCATGGCTGTCAGCACGTTCGACGTTTTCAAGATCGGCATTGGCCCGAGCTCCTCGCACACCGTCGGGCCGATGAAGGCCGCCGAGCGATTCATCCATCGCTGGCTGCTCGACCCGGGTCGCCTGCACGAAGTCGCGCGCATCCGCGCCGATGTCTATGGCTCGCTGGCACTGACCGGCCGCGGCCATGGCACCGACAAGGCAATCCTGCTGGGCCTGGAAGGCCAGCGGCCAAACCTGATCGACCCGGACATCATTCCAGCCACGCTGGAGCGCATCCGCAGCAGCAAGCGCATCCAGCTGATGGGCCAGCACGAAATCGCTTTCGACGAGAAACGCGACCTCGGCATGAACAAGCGCCAGAAGCTGCCGTACCACACCAACGGCATGCGCTTCACCGCGTACAACGCCGAGGACGAAGTGATCGCCACCCGCGACTATTACTCGGTCGGTGGCGGCTTCGTGGTCAACCAGGACGACGCGGCCGATGACCGCATCGTGCCCGACGAGACCCCGCTGCCCTACCCGTTCAAGAGCGGCGACGAGCTGCTGGCGCAGACCGCGCGCAGCGGCCTGAGCATCGCCCAGCTGATGTTCGAGAACGAGAAATGCTGGCGCAGCGAAGACGAGATCCGCGCCAACCTGCGCGAGATCTGGAGCGCCATGCAGTCGTGCGTGGCACGCGGCATCCGCGAGGAAGGCGTGCTGCCGGGTGGCCTGAAGGTGGGCCGTCGTGCGCCGGCGCTGTACCGCGAGCTGTCGTCGAAGCCGGAAGCCGCGATGCGCGATCCGCTGACCACGCTGGACTGGGTCAACCTCTATGCGCTGGCGGTGAACGAAGAGAACGCCGCCGGTGGCCGTGTGGTCACCGCGCCGACCAACGGCGCAGCCGGCGTGCTGCCGGCGGTGCTGCACTACTTCGATCGCTTCTGCCCGGGTGCGAACGAGCAGCGCGTATTCGACTTCCTGCTGACCTCGGCGGCGATCGGCATCCTCTACAAGGAGAACGCCTCGATTTCCGGCGCCGAAGTGGGCTGCCAAGGTGAAGTGGGCGTGGCCTGCTCGATGGCGGCCGGCGGCCTGGTCGCCGCGCTCGGCGGCAACCCCAGCCAGATCGAGAACGCCGCGGAAATCGGCATGGAGCACAACCTCGGCCTGACCTGCGACCCGATCGGAGGCCTGGTGCAGATTCCGTGCATCGAACGCAATGCGATGGGCGCGGTGAAGGCGATCAACGCCTCGCGCATGGCCATGCGTGGCGACGGCAAGCACAAGGTGTCGCTGGACAAGGTGATCAAGACCATGCGCGATACCGGGCGCGACATGCAGGACAAGTACAAGGAAACCAGCCGCGGTGGCCTGGCGGTGAACGTCATCGAGTGCTGAATTGTAGAGCCGAGCCCATGCTCGGCTGATGGGGCAGTGGGTAGAGGCGACCGTTGGTCGACTATCGCGCGCAGCGCGGGATTTTCGCGGTCGGGACGAAGAGCAGTCGACTGACAGTCGACTCTACCCAGTCGCACGACGCCATCACCGGTTTGCGGTTAGGCTCGGGGCTCCCCCGCCCAGGACCACCCCATGCGCGTGATCGCTGCCGCCCTGCTTGCCTGCCTTCCGCTGTCCGCCCTCGCCGCCTCCACCTACGGGCCACGCCTGGAAGGCTTCGACTACGGCTATCCGGTGAAGACCTTCGCACTGGAGTCGCAGCGGCAGTCGCTGGAAATGGCCTACCTGGACATCGCGCCGAAGAAGGCACCGGTCGGCGTCGTGGTGCTTCTGCATGGCAAGAATTTCTGTGCGGCCACCTGGAAGGAATCGATCAAGCCACTGATCGCCGCCGGCTACCGGGTGATCGCCCCGGACCAGGTGGGCTTCTGCAAGTCCAGCAAGCCCGAGCGCTACCAGTACTCGTTCGCGCAGCTGGCCGCCAACACCCATGCGTTGCTGCAGCAACTGCAGCTGGGGGATGTACCGGTACACCTGGTCGGCCACTCGATGGGCGGCATGCTGGCGGTGCGCTACGCGCTGATGTACCCGCAGGACCTGCGCAGCCTGTCGCTGGTCAACCCGATCGGGCTGGAAGACTGGAAGTCACTCGGCGTGCCTTGGCGCAGCGTGGATGCGTGGTATGCCGGCGAAATGAACATCAGCTATGAGAGCATCCGCCGCTACCAGCTGGAGGTTTACTACGACGGCAAATGGAAGCCGGCCTACGAGCCGTGGGCACGCATGCAGTCGGGCATGTACGAAGGCCCGGGAAAGCAGGCCGTTGCCTGGAGCCAGGCACTGGCCTCGGACATGGTGTTCAACCAGCCGGTGGTCTACGAATTCAAGAACGTGCAGGTGCCGACCACGCTGTTCATTGGCCAGAAGGACCGCACCGCGATCGGCCGGGATCTGGCGCCGCTGGCGGTGAAAGCGACGCTGGGCAATTACCCAGTGCTTGGCAAGGCCGCGGCAGCCGCCATTCCAGGCGCAACGCTGGTCGAGTTCGCCGAGCTGGGCCATTCGCCGCAGGTGCAGGACCCGAGGCAGTTCAACAGCGCGTTGTTGAAGTCCTTGAAGTCACGCTGACCGGCAGGCGTGCCCCTGTAGGGCCGAGCCCACGCTCGGCTCATACGGCAGGATGGGGATTCGGTCAGTAGCAGCCGAGCATGGGCTCGGCTCTACAAGAACCGTGCGATCAACCCACGATCCGCAACACATCATCCAGCAGCGCGGCGGCGGTGACTTCCGCCCCCGCACCCGGTCCCTGGATCAACAGCGGCTGGCGTTGGTAGCGATCACTGTGGATGGCCACGCGGTTGTCGGTGCCTGCCCCCTGCGCCAGCGGGTGATCCGCAGGCAGCTCACGCAGGCCCACCTGCGCGCCCTCGCCATCAACACGGCCAACGAAACGCAGCACGCGGCCGTTGTCGCGCGCCTGCTGCCAGCGCGCCTGCAACGGCGCGTCCAGTTGTTCCAGCGCGCCTACCGCTTCCTCCAGCGGCAACGCCGCCAGCGCCGCAGGCACCAGCGAATCCACCTGCACCTGCGCGGCATCCAGCGCCAGGCCACTGCTGCGGGCGAGGATCAACAGCTTGCGCCGCACGTCTTCGCCGGACAGGTCCAGGCGCGGATCGGGCTCGGTGTAGCCGGCCGCCAACGCCTCGCGCACCGCCGCCGAGAACGGCGACTGGCCGTCGTAACGATGGAACAGCCAGGCCAGCGAACCGGACAGCACACCCTCGATGGCATGGATGTGATCGCCACCAGCCACCAACGCACGCAGGCTGCTCAGCAGCGGCAGGCCCGCGCCCACCGTCGCGCTGTCGCCATAGCGCGCGCCACTGTCGGCGCAGCTTTCGGCAATCGCCTGCGCGCGTGCCAGCTGCGCACCACGGCCCAGCTTGTTGGCGGTCACCACGTGCACGCCGCGCGCCAGCCACTGCACGTGGCGCGCGGCCACGTCTTCGCTGGCGGTGGCGTCGACCACAACGTCGCCACGCTCCAGCCCCTCGGCGCTCGCCCACGGCGGCGAACTCTGTCCATCGCGCGGTGCACGTCGTGCCAGCTCCAGCGGCAACGCCAGGTCACGATCGATTTCCAGCGCAGTGCGTGAATTGGCCAGCCACTGCACGCTGGGCAGTTCCAGCCCACGCGCCCGCAATGCCTGGTAACGCTGCACGAAGGCCGAGCCGACCGTGCCGGTGCCGAGCAGCGCCAGGCGTCCCACGCCCAGCGCAGGAATTTCAGCGGCGAGCGCGCTCATGCATCCACCACCTGTTTGCGGCGTGCAGCCGCATCGATCACTGCTTCGGCGCGCTGCAGCGCGGCGCCCAGGTCGGCCAGCAGGTCACGCTCGGCCTCGATGCCCACCGACAGGCGCAGCAGGCCTTCGCTGATGCCGGCGGCGGCACGCGCTTCGGCGGTCATCGCCGCATGGGTCATGGTGGCCGGATGCGCGACCAGGCTTTCAACACCGCCCAGCGATTCGGCCAGGGTGAAACAGCGCAGGCCATCGACAAAGGCACGCACTGCCGCATGCGGATCATCACCTTCGCAGTCAGCCAGTTCGAACGACAGCATCGCGCCGAAGCCACTCTGCTGGCGGGCGGCGATGGAGTGGCCCGGGTGATCGGCCAGGCCCGGATAATAGACGCGGCCGACCGCCGGATGCTGGTCCAGCAGCGCCACGATCGAAGTGGTGTTCTCCTGGTGCACGCGCAGGCGCGCATCCAGCGTGCGCAGGCCGCGCAGGGTCAGGAAGGCATCGAACGGCGAACCCGTCAGGCCCAGCGCGTTGCCCCACCACACCAGCTGCTCGTGCAGTTCCGGATCGCGCGCAACCACCGCGCCGCCCACCACATCGCTGTGGCCATTGATGTACTTGGTGGTGGAGTGCAGTACCAGGTCCGCACCGAACGACAGCGGTTGCTGCAGGGCCGGCGACAGGAAGGTGTTGTCGACCACAACCAGAGCACCTGCCTTGTGCGCGGCATCGATGACGAAGCGCAGGTCGGTGATGCGCAGCAGCGGATTGGACGGGGTTTCCACCAGCACCAGCTTCGGCTGGGTGGCCAGCGCCTGCGCCAGCGCGCGTGGATCGGTCAGGTCGGCGGTGACCAGTTCGAAGTGCCCCTTCTTTGCCAGCGCATTGAACAGGCGCCAGCTGCCGCCGTATGCATCGTGCGGCACCACCAGGGTGTCACCTGGCTGCAGCAGTGCGTTCAGCACCAGGTTGATCGCGCCCATGCCGGTGGCGGTGATCACGCCGCCCGCGCCGCCTTCCAGCTCGGCCAGCGCTTCCCCCAGCAGGTCGCGGGTCGGGTTGCCACTGCGCGTGTAGTCGTACTGGCGCTTGTTGCCGAAGCCTTCAAAGCTGAAGTTCGACGACAGCACGATCGGCGGCGTGACCGCGCCATGCGCGGTGTCGCGATCGATGCCGGCACGGACGGCGGCAGTGGTGCGGCTACAGGAAGGCTCGTTGGCGTGCAGGCTCATGCGGACTCTCCAGAGGTGCGGAAGGCGGTGGCGAGGATCGCGTCGATGCGATCGGTTTCTTTGAGGAAGGCGTCGTGGCCGTAGGGCGAGCGCAGCACGCGCAGGCTGCCTCGCGGCCCCAACCCCTCGACCAGGCCGACCAGGTCGGCCAAGGGCACCAGGCGGTCACCTTCCACAGCCACCACCACGGTCGGCGGCAGGATGGCAGCGGGGTCGACGCGGTGCAGGTCGATCGATTCGGACAGGCGCAGGTAGGCGGTCACCGGTGTGCGCGCGACGTACTGCGCGCCGGCTGCATCGAGATAGTCTTCGGCGGCCACGCGCACGCGGCCGTTGATCACTTCCGGCGCGGCGTCGAAGCGCTCGCCGAACTCTTCCGGGGTGCGGTAGCTGAGCATGGCGAACTGCCGGGCCAGCGCCAGGCCGTGATCTTCACCGCACTGCAGCTGGCCCAGTGCGACGGCGCGGCGCTGCAACGCGCGCCAGGCGGCGGCATACGGGTGCGGGCGATGCGCACCGCTGGCCAGCACCAGCTGGCGTACGCGGGCACGATGACGGATCGCGAACTGCTGGCCGACCAGCGCGCCATACGAATAGCCGACGAAGGCCTTCAGCGTGCGGATACCCAGATGATCCAGCAGCAGGGCCAACGCATCGGCCTGGTCGGCGGTATCGATCGGCACGTCCAGCGCACCGTCGGCACCGACGAAATCGAACGCCAGCACCCGCAGCTGCTGCGGATCCAGCGTGCGACCACTGCCGACCAGTTCTTCGGCCCAGCCCTTCTCGCTGAACTGCGGGTTGGAGGCCACATGGCGATGCGCGGAAATGCCGCCGGCCAGCACTACCACCGGCGCGTTGGCCGGGCCGACCCACTCATAGCGCAGGCGCACCGGGCTGGGGCCGGCATGACGCATCGACAGCACCGCGGCGAACTCACCGCGCTCGGCATGCACGCGGTCTTCGACCGGCACGCTGACGGGGACAAAGGGTTCGGGGCGAACGGCGGTACTGGCAGCGAAGCTCATGGCGGGATCCGGTTGGGGAATCGGCCATCGAGCCTTCGCGGGGCTCGCGTTCGAGATGCACGTGCGGTGCATGGTTCGAACCATCTTTCGGTGGACGCCACGGTCCCCGCAGGATTTGGCACCTACGCAGACGCTTTCGCATCCGCGGGCTGCCCCGGCTTCAAAGGGCCTGTCCCTCTGCCGGTCTCGATGGTGACGCCACGATGCCAGCCCTTCCGGGCACTGTCAATCCCTTCATGCGGATAAAGCGATGAATATCTTCATCCTCAGTATGCGAGAGGCGTCGCGGTCGCTCCGTTCAGGATCGGGTACAGTCCCGGCGGTCCATTTTTCTGAATCCGCTGATGCCACGCCTGCCCTTGACCTGCCTGCTCCTGCCGCTGCTGGCCAGTGCCTCCGCCGGCGCCAGCGACTGGCGCCAGGGCTGGGGGATGCTGCCGAAGGCGCCCACCACCGCCAGCGCCGACGCGAGGACAGGGGCCGCGAAGGAGGCCGTTCCGATGGCCCAGCTGCGCCTGCAGCCGATCGGCGAACAGTGGCAGGCCCGCATCGACAACACCCTGGCCGGCCCGTTGCAGATCGAACTGCGCGCGGCCCCCGGGCACCCGGTCGACGGCCTGCCGGTGCAGTCACTGATACAGGGCGACAGCAGCCTGGTGGTCGGCCACCTCCCCGCGCCGGTCAACGGCCGGATGCTGGACCTGCGCCTGCAGTCGGTACCGGGCAACCCCGCCGCACAGGCCGAGGATGTGGCCTACCGCCTGCCCTTCGATGATGCGCGCCCGCGCGTGGGCCAGGCGCCGCAGGGCCGGTTCAGCCACGATGACGAGGAAAACCGCGATGCGGTCGACTTCGCGCTGCCTGAAGGCACGTTGGTGCTGGCCGCACGCGAGGGCACGGTGATGCAGATCCAGGATGGCTTCCTTGGCAACGGCCAGGACCGCGAACGCGATGGCGGCCGCGCCAACTTCATCCGCGTGCTGCACAGCGACGGCAGCATGGCCCTGTATGGCCACCTGCAGGCGGGCGGCATGCGCGTGCGCCGTGGCCAGGCAGTGGGAGCCGGGCAACCCCTCGGCCTGTCCGGCAACAGTGGCTACAGCAGCGCCCCGCACCTGCACTTCGTGGTACAGGTCAACCGCGGCATGGGCCTGCGCTCGGTGCCGGCGCGCATCTTCACCGAGCAAGGCCAGCTGCAGTTCGCCCGCCAGGGCGAGGCCGACGGCGGCACCGGGCGCTGACCGGCCCCGGCCGGTATAATCGGGCGCTTATCTCTTTGAAAAGCGCCCCGGGCGGGCGCCACTGCCATGTCCGAAGTCGCCAACGAAGCGTCGCGTCGCCGCACCTTCGCCATCATCTCCCACCCTGACGCCGGCAAGACCACGCTGACCGAAAAGCTGCTGCTGTTCGGAGGCGCGATCCAGATGGCCGGTTCGGTCAAGGGCCGCAAGGCCGCCCGCCACGCAACGTCCGACTGGATGGCGCTGGAAAAGGAGCGCGGCATCTCGGTCACCTCCTCGGTGATGCAGTTCCCGTACGAAGGCAAGATCGTCAACCTGCTCGACACCCCCGGCCACGCCGACTTCGGCGAGGACACCTACCGCGTGCTGACCGCGGTGGACTCGGCGCTGATGGTGATCGACGTGGCCAAGGGCGTGGAAGAGCGCACCATCAAGCTGATGGAAGTCTGCCGCCTGCGCGACACCCCGATCATGACCTTCATCAACAAGCTCGACCGCGAGGGCAAGGACCCGATCGAGCTGCTGGATGAAGTGGAAACCGTGCTGGGCATCCAGTGCGCCCCGGTCACCTGGCCGATCGGCATGGGCCAGCGCCTGAAGGGCGTGGTTCACCTGCTGACCGGGGAAGTGCACCTGTACGAGCCGGGCCGCAACTTCACCCGCCAGGACTCGACCATCTTCCCGTCCATCGATGCACCCGGCCTGGCCGAGAAGATCGGTGCACAGATGCTGGCCGACCTGCGCGACGAACTGGAACTGGTGCAGGGCGCCAGCCACCCGTTCGACCTGGACGCCTACCGCGCCGGCAAGCAGACCCCGGTGTTCTTCGGCTCGGGCGTGAACAACTTCGGCGTGCAGCCGCTGCTGGACTTCTTCGTCGAGCATGCGCCGTCGCCGCAGGCACGCTCCACCACCGGCCGCGAGATTGCCCCGGAAGAGAACAAGCTGACCGGCTTCGTGTTCAAGATCCAGGCCAACATGGACCCGCAGCACCGTGACCGCGTGGCGTTCATGCGCGTCTGCTCCGGCCGTTTCAGCGCAGGCATGAAGACCTTCCACGTGCGTACCGGCAAGGAAATGAAGCTGGCCAACGCCCTGACCTTCATGGCCAGCGATCGTGAAATCGCCGCCGAAGCGTGGCCGGGCGATGTGATCGGCATCCACAACCACGGCACCATTTCCATCGGCGATACCTTCACCGAAGGCGAAGCGGTCACCTTCACCGGTATTCCGAACTTCGCCCCGGAACTGTTCCGCCGCGCGCGCCTGCGCGATCCGCTCAAGCTCAAGCAGCTGCAGAAGGGCCTGGCCCAGCTGTCCGAAGAGGGCGCCACCCAGTTCTTCCGCCCGCTGACCAGCAACGACCTGATCCTCGGTGCCGTCGGCGTGCTGCAGTTCGACGTGGCGGCCTATCGCCTGAAGGACGAGTACGGCGTGGAAGCCACCTTCGAGCCGGTCAGCGTGACCACCGCGCGTTGGGTCCACTGCAGCAACGAGAAGAAGCTGGAAGAGTTCCGCGAGAAGAATGCGCTGAACCTGGCACTGGATGCGGCCGGCCACCTGGTCTACCTGGCACCGACACGGGTCAACCTGCAGCTGGCGCAGGAACGCTCGCCGGACGTGCGTTTCTCGGCCACCCGCGAAGCGGCGCATACCGTTTCGGCAGGCTGATGCCCCGGGGTCGGATCCCTTTCCGCAGGAAAGGGCTCTGACCCCAGCACCCGTCGCCGGTTCATCCGTGCAACCCGGGGATTCATCGACCATACGGTGACAGGCGTGCAGATGCCGCCCATCGCGGCGATGATAGGGGGGTGCGGGTCCCCCTCCCCGCGAACGATGCCTACGCCATGTCCACGACTTCCGTTGCTTCGATCCGCGAAGAAATCGCCAGCGCCCTGACCCACGGCCTCGGTGCCGTGCTCGCCCTGGGCGCCGGTGCAGTACTGATCACCCTCGCCGCCATCTACAGCGATGGCTGGCAGCTGGCCGGCGCGATCGTATTCGGCATTGCGCTTCTGCTGCTGTACACCGCCTCCACTCTGTACCACGCCATCCAGCACCCGGTCGCCAAGGGCCGCCTGAAGGTGTTCGACCACTGCGCGATCTACGTATTGATCGCCGGCACCTATACCCCGTTCACCCTGATCGGCCTGCGTGGCCCGTGGGGTTGGGGCCTGTTCGCCGCGATCTGGACCCTGGCCCTGGCCGGGGTGGTGTTCAAGCTGTTCTACACTGGCCGCTTCAAGGCGCTTTCCACCGGCATCTACATCGCCATGGGCTGGCTGGTGATCGTTGCGATCAAGCCGATGCTGGCCTCGATCGACGGCTGGACCCTGGGCTGGCTGCTGGCCGGCGGCCTGTCGTACACGCTGGGCACCTACTTCTACCACCGCGAATCGATCCCCTATTCGCACGCGATCTGGCACCTGTTCGTGATCGGCGGCAGCGTCTGCCACTTCGTCGCGGTGACCATGCAGGTGCTGTAACACGAACCAGCGCGCCGCATGTGCACATGATGCACATGGACGCTTCGCGCCCCGTCCACGATGAGGGGGCAACCATGGCGGCGTGAATGATGCCGCTTCCCCTGCCACAACGCGCGCTCCCCGCTGGCGCCTCCGCAGACCTGGCCCGCGCGGCCGGCGCTGGCTGACGGTCCTGGTCTTCCTGCTGGCGGTGATCCTGGTGCTGATCGCGCTGTGGGACTGGAACTGGTTCAAGGGTCCGGTCGAGCGCGCGGTGCAGGCACGCACCGGTCGTGCACTGCACATCGGGCATCTGGATGTCGACCTCGGCCGCACCAGCACCATCCGTGCCGATGCCATCACCTTCGCCAATGCCGGCTGGGCGAAGCAGCCGAACATGGCCACGGCTGACCGCGTCGAGATCGACGTGCGGGTGTGGCCCCTGCTGCGCGGCAGCGTGCAGCTGCCGGAAGTGCGCCTGACTCGACCGGACGTGCTGCTGGAAACCGCCCCGCGCAAGGGCGAGCCGGGCAACTGGGATTTCCTGGGCGACAGTAGCGGCGGGACAAGCCCGCAGCTCAAGCGCCTGCGCATCGACGACGGCCGGCTGCAGTTCCTCGACGCAATGGGCCGCACCGACATCCGAGTGGGCGTGCGCAGCGGCCAACCGAAACAGGCCGATGCCTCGCCGCCGCTGCTGGTGCAGGGCAAGGGCCATTGGCAGGGCAACCCGTTCACCCTGCAGGGCGGAACCGAATCACCGCTGGAGCTGACCGACAGCGACCATCCGTTCCGCATCCACCTCGACGGTCGCGCCGGCGCTACCCGCGCGGTGGCCAGTGGCACGCTGACCAATCCGTTCCAGCTGCGGGTGTTCGACCTGCAGTTCGCGCTCAGTGGCCAGGACCTGGCCGATCTCTACCCGCTGCTCGGCATCGCCATCCCGCCCTCACCGCCCTATGCATTGGACGGACGGCTGAAGCGCGACCACAACGTCTGGCGCTACGACAGCTTCACCGGCAAGGTCGGCGACAGCGACCTCGGTGGCAACCTGCAGTTCGAGGTGGGACGCGACCGTCCACGGCTGACCGCAACACTGGAATCCAAGCGCCTGGACTTCGATGACCTGGCCGGCTTCGTCGGCGCGCCACCGAAGACCGGCGGCGGCGAAACCGCGAATGCGGAACAGAAGGCACAGGCCGCCCGTGCCGCCGCCAGCCGCCGGGTATTGCCCGACACGCCCTACAACCTGGGCAAGCTGCGCGCGATGGATGCCGACGTGCGCTGGAAGGCGCACCGTATCAACGCACCCTCGTTGCCGCTGGACGACATGGACGCGCACCTGCTGCTCGATGACGGCGTGCTGCGGCTGGACCCGCTGAACTTCGGCGTGGCCGGCGGTGACATCCGCAGCACGATCCGCATGGATGCCCGCCAACCGCAGATCCGCACCGCGCTGAAAGCCAGCGTGCGCGGCGTGCAGCTGGGCCAGCTGTTCCCCGATGCGAAGCTGGCCGAGCAGGCCAAGGGCGGCATCGGTGGCGAAGTGGACCTGAGCGGACGCGGCAACTCGATCGCCGCGATGCTGGGCAGCAGCAGCGGCAAGGTCGGCCTGGCGATGGGCCGCGGCCATGTCGGCAACCTGGTGATGGAACTGGCCGGGCTGGACATCACCGAATCGCTGAAATTCCTGGTGACCGGCGACAAGCAGATCCCCCTGCGCTGCGCCTTCGCCGACTTCGGCGTGCGCGACGGCCTGATGACCAGCCAGGCGCTGGCGGTGGATACCACCGATACGATCCTCATCGGCGAAGGCACGGTCAGCCTGCGCGACGAGACCCTGGACCTGCTGCTGAAGCCACGCCCGAAGGACAAGAGCATCCTGGTGCTGCGCTCGCCGCTGCACATCACGGGCACGTTCAAGGACCCGTCGTTCCGCCCGGACTTCAAGGCGCTGGGCATTCGAGGCGCCGTGGCACTGGCGCTGGGCAGCATTGCCCCGCCGGCGGCGCTGCTGGCGACGATCGAACTGGGGCCGGGGAAGGATGCCGACTGCGGTGGGCAGTATGCGAAGTAGGGTTACAGCGTTGTTCGCGGCGCCTCTTTTTCCGCGCATAGAGCCGGAGCAAGGCGACAGGCAGGACACGCCGTAAATACGTCCCTGTAGGCTCGGTCGGCGCATCCATGCGCCTCACGGTCCTGCCTGCCGCCTTGCTCCGGCTCCGGACAGTTTCCCGCGCGCGCGGAACGAGAGCGGAAATTCAAAGTCAAAAGAAAAAAGCAAAGTCAAAAGCTGTTGCCAACCAAGGTTGGCAGCTACCAAGGGCGAGGCACCGCGCATGTACGCACCGCGCTCGCAGAAATGTGTCCAGAGGCGGAGGGCATGGGCGTGCAGGACCGTTGGCGCCATGGATGGCGCCATCGAGCCTACAGGGACGTACTTGCGGCGTGTCCTGCACGCCCATGCCCTCCGCCTCCCGACATATCAGGAAGGCGCTGCTCTCAGCTCTGGCTCTGGCTCTGGCTCTGGCTCTGGCTTCGAAAAGCGGGCCGGCGGGCCGCAGGCCCGCCAGCGAACACCTCACCCGGCAACGATGTACTGCTGCAGCTGATCCAGCTCGCGCCGCTGCGCATCGATCACCGACTTCACCAGGTCACCGATGGAGATCACCCCCAGCACCTGCGCGCCCTCCACCACCGGCAGGTGGCGGATGCGGTAGTCGGTCACCAGCTGCAGGCAATGCTCCACCTGCTCGCCCGGCGACACCGTCACCACCTGTGCCGTCATGATCTCCGCCACAGCCGTATCGCGCGAAGAACGATCACGCAGCACGATCTTGCGCGCGTAATCGCGCTCGGACAGGATGCCGACCAGCCTCGGGCCGTCCATCACCAGCACCGCACCGATGCCCTTTTCCGCCATCAACCGGATCGCATCGATCACCGCCGCATCCGGCGCGACCGCATGTACTTCAGGAGACTTGCCGTCCAACAGTTGCCGTACCGTGGTCATCCGCCTGCCCTCCGAGGGTGGGTTGCAGGGCCGAGTCTGCCACGGACGATGCTAGCCACGCGTCAACCAGGTACAACGGCCGCTGCTTGGACTCTTCGTACAGCCGCCCCAGGTACTCGCCGATCAGGCCCAGCGCGATCAGCTGCACCCCGCCCAGGAACAGGATGACCGCCATCATCGTCGGCCAGCCCGCCACCCGGTCGCCATACAGAGCCGCCTTTACGATTACCCACAGGCCGAACACGAAGGCCACCGCCGCGGTTGCCAGCCCCAGGTAGGTCGCCGCACGCAGCGGCACGGTCGAGAACCCGGTAATGCCTTCCAGGGCGAAGTTCCACAGCCGCCAAAGGCTGAACTTGCTGGTGCCGGCCACGCGTGCCTGGCGGTGATAGGGCACCGCCACGCGCTTGAAGCCCACCCAGCTGAAAAGCCCCTTCATGAAACGATGGCGCTCACGCATCTCGCGCAGCGCACTCAGCGCGCGCGGAGACAGCAGGCGGAAATCCCCGGTGTCAGCCGGGATCGGCGTACGCGACAGGCGCCCCATCACGCGGTAGAAGATCGCCGCCGTGGCACGCTTGATCCAGGCCTCGCCATCGCGCGCCAGCCGCGTGCCATAGACATTGTCATGGCCCTCGCGCCAGCGCGCGACGAACTGCGGCAGCAGTTCGGGCGGATCCTGGCCGTCGGCGTCGAGGATCATCGCCGCACCTTCGCGCACCAGGTCCAGGCCAGCGGTCAATGCCGCTTCCTTGCCGAAATTGCGCGACAGCTTCAGCGCGGAGACCCGCGCGTCGGCCTGGGCCAGGCGGGCGATCACCTCCCAGGTCCCATCATGGCTGCCGTCGTCCACGTACAGGATGTGGCCGTCGATGTCGGGCAGCACATCGAGCACCGCGCACAACCGCGGATGCAGCAACGGCAGTGCCAGTGCCTCGTTGTAGGCGGCGATGACGAAAGTGAGCCGTTCGCGGGTCATGCCCGGATTGTACGTTGCCGCCGCCCACAGATCAGGCGGCGCGCGCTCACTCGTCCGACAGGTACGCGGCCCCACCCAGCTGCCGTGCCTGGCGCTGGATCCAGGCGGCGCGCCGCTGCACGTACGGCCCTGGCTTTGCGGCGTTGTAGCGCCGTGGCGCCGGCAGCACCGCTGCCAGCCGCGCGCTCTCGGCCGGGCTCAGCCGCGCCGCATCCTTGCCCCAGAACGTCTGCGCTGCCGCTTGCGCGCCATAGACACCGTCGCCGAACTCGGCAATGTTGGCGTACATCTCCAGGATGCGTTCCTTCGGCCACAGCGCTTCGATCAGCACCGTGTACCAGACCTCCAGGCCCTTGCGCACCCAGCTGCGGCCCTGCCACAGGAACAGGTTCTTGGCCACCTGCTGGCTGATCGTGCTGGCACCGCGCAGGCGCCCGCCCTTGGCATTGTGGTCACGGGCCTTCTCGATGGCCTGCAGGTCGAAGCCGTTGTGGTCGGGGAAGCGCTGGTCCTCCGCCGCCACCAGCGAGATCGGCAGGCTCGGCGCCATCTGGTCCAGATCGCGCCACTGGTAATGCAGGCGATAGGACCAGTCCGCCTCGCACAGCGCCTCGCCGTAGCGCCACAGCATCACCGTGGACACCGGCGGGTCGATGAACCGCAGCACCAGGACCTGCAGGCAGCTGAAGGCGGCCAGCAGTACCGGCAGCCACAGCAGCCGTTTCCAGCGCCAGCGCCTGCGGCGCGGGCCTTCTGCCACGGCTTCCACCTTGTGCTGCTCTCCCCCTGCCCCCATTACTGGTGCATCCTTCTTCTATCTGGTTGTCGGCGCATTATCCGGCAACCGCCCCCGTTTACGCGCGATGTGAGCCGATGACCGCCAACCCCGATTCCCTGATCCGCTTCCTGCTCCCCGACGCTGGCGTCCGTGGCGTCCACGTGCGCCTGCAGGCCACCTGGCAGGAAATCCTGTCCCACGCCGAGTACCCGGATACCGCTGCCGAGCTGCTGGGCGAAGCCTGCGTGGCTTCGGCGCTGTTCACCGGCCACACCAAGATCGATGGGCGCCTGTCGATCCAGCTGCGCAGCAGCACCGCCCTGCGCACCCTGTTCGCCGAATGCACCGCCGCCGGTACCCTGCGCGGCATCGCCCAGCTCAGCGAAGGCGCCGATGCGCCGCGCGACCTGTCCAGCCTTGGCGATGACGCCCTGCTCGCGATCACCATCGAGAACCCGGGCCTGGACCCGCGTGAACCACAGCGTTACCAGAGCCTGGTCGGACTGACCGCACCGGAGCTGGACGAAGCCTTCGAGGACTACTTCCGCCAGTCCGAGCAGCTGCCGACCCGCCTGCTGCTGGCCGCCGACCGCAATGGCGCCGCCGGCCTGCTGCTGCAGAAGCTGCCGGGCGACGAAGGCGACGAGGACGGCTGGGCGCGCGCCAGCGCCCTGTTCGAGACCCTGGGCAAGGCCGAACTGCTGGCCACCCCGGCCGAGCAGCTGCTGCACCGCCTGTTCCACGAGGAGAAGCCGGCGCTGATGGGCGAAAAGCCGCTGTCCTTCGCGTGTTCGTGCTCGCGTGAGCGGGTCGCGTCGATGCTGCAGTCGCTGGGTGAGGACGAGGCCCGCGCCGCCGCCGAAGACACCGGCGCCGTCGAGGTGCGTTGCGAATTCTGCGGGCGGGAGTATCACTTTCCGTTGACGGAGTTCGGCATACTGTTCCACGGTGCCGAGGGGACGGTGCCGGCACCTGAACGGCTTCAATAAAACAGCTTGTCTTGCATCTGGGGGGATCAAGGCTTGTTAAGAATTCATAAACACCCTACGATCAAGTTCCCGTATCTGCGGGAACTTCCGTTGCCCTTTCCTGTCTGAACTGGTTCGATGCGTACCTTCCTGCGTCTACCGCTGGCCATGATGATCGCCCTTGGCGCGATCACGGGCGTGCATGCGCAGAGCAAGGATACCCGCACCGTGCTGCCGGTATGGAACAAGGGCAGCGGCAAGGTCGAGGCCCTGCTGTACCTGGAGCCGACCGGTGAACAGGCGGCCGGGGCGCGCTGGCATTTCGGCCGCAACTCGCTGGATGCAGCCTTTGGCCTGTCTTCTGGCGATTCGTTGGGCCTGCTCTGCAGCAGCAGCGGGACCAGCATGAGCGGTCTGGCCAGTCACTGCATGCTGGCCAGCCTCGGCGACGAGGACGACCTCAACAGCCGGCGCTTCACCGGCACCGCCGCCTTGAACCGTGGCAGCAGCCGCCTCGGCATCACCGCCGGAACCGGCCGTGAAACCCTGCCGGCGTGGCTGGCAGGCCCGAACAAGACCCCTTCGCTGCGTGCCGAGCAGAATGACCTGACCGTGTTCGCGCAGAAGAACATCGGCCGCGAAGGCTTCGTTTCCATCGCCGGCACCTACGCCAAGGCTCGCCTGGTACCGCTGGCCGATGCTTCGCCGGCCATCGCCGACCGCTGGGACAGCAAGAGCCTGAGCATCGGCGCCGGCTACGGCAATTTCACCGGCAGCATCATTGGCCGCGTCATCGATGTGCCGGGCAAGCCCGGCAAGTGGGAAGGCCTGGGCATCGGCCTGACTTGGCGCACACCGTGGTCCGGCCAGCTCACCGTGGGCGCCGAGAACGTGATCAGCCGCGGCAAGAATCCGTTCTCGCCGCGCAACGAAAGCAACGACGACGGCACCGTGCCCTACGTCCGTTACGAGCAGGACCTCTAAAGGCCCTGGCTTCGTCGCAGCGGCAACGCTGCCGAACACCTTTTCTTTTTCCGTGGTGCCACCGACACCGGCATTGTGCTGCGTGCAGCTTCCGGCCGCACCCCAACCATGCATCGCCTTCGCGCCCATGAAAAAAGCCACGCCCCTTTCGGGGCGTGGCCATGTCACACGTACGGATTACGCCGCGATCAGAAGCGCTGGGTGTACTTCATGTACAGGAAGCGACCGATGTCGAAGCCACCGTAGTAGGAGACGTTCGCGCTCGGCTGGCTGTACATGGTCGGGCCCACGCGGCCGAACACGTTGTTGGCACCCACGGCCACGGTCGCATTCCACGGTGCGTTCCAGCGCAGCTGGACGTCGTTGAACACGGTCGCGCCACGCTGGTTGGTCGCGCTGCCCACCGCCACGCCCTGGTTGTTCGGCGAAGCGTAGTTCGGCAGGTTGCACTCTTCCGGGAACGTCACGGCGCTCAGGCACGATTCCTTCATGCCGGAGAAGTAACGGACGGTCCAGCTGGCACCGAAGTCACCCATTTCCCAACCCAGGTTCAGGTTCGAACGCACGCGGAAGGCGCCGCCCGCCCAGCCCACGCCGGTGCGGGGATTCGGGTGGGTGACCGGGTTCTTGGTGGTGACCAGGTCGTCACGCGAGGTGTAGGTGCTGGTCCACTGCGCGCTGAAGTTGCCGAAACGATCGGTCGGCAGGCGGTAGCTGACATCCAGGTCGAAGCCTTCCACCTCGCGGTAGCCGGCGTTGATGCCGGTGCGCTTGAGGTTGTTGACGATGCCGGTCACCGGATCACGCGTGAACGCCGAGCAGCGTGCCGCGATGTCGTTGATGTAGCAGTCGTTGAGGATCAGGTTGGCCGTGTCCGAGATGATGGTGTTCTCGACGCGGATTTCCCACCAGTCCAGCGACATGTTGAAGTTCTGGATGAAACCCGGGCTCCAGACGAAGCCCAGGGTCTTGGACGTCGAGGTTTCCGGGGTCAGCTGGTCGTTGGAACCGGAGACGAAGGCCAGCGGGGTCTGCGACGATGCAGCGGTGGTCGGGGTGAAGCCCTGCTGCTGCTGGCGGAAGTTGTTGACGTTGACGCCGGCCGGCAGTGCAGCGGCGCAACGGGCACGCACCGCAGCGTTGGTGCGCGCTGCACCGTAGACCGAATCGCACGGATCGGTGAAGAAGTCGAACGACTGCGAACCGCCGCTGTACAGGTCGGCGATGGTCGGGGCACGGAAGCCTTCCGCCCAGGTACCGCGGATGAGCAGCGAGTCGATCGGCTTCCACTTGAAGCCGAACTTGCTGTTCAGCGTCGTGCCGAAGGTGTCGTAGTCCGAATGACGGGTGGCCGCGTTGAGGCTCAGCTCGCGGGCGCCCGGCAGGTCGGCCAGGATCGGCACGTTGAACTCGGCATAGACTTCGTCAACCTTGTAGCCACCACCGGTCGGGAAGTTGGCCAGGCCGGAGGTGTTGCCCGACTGCACCAGCGCGTCCGGGCTGAAGCTGCCCGTTTCCTTGCGGTGTTCGATACCCACGGCGAAGCCCAGGTCGCCGGCCGGCAGGGTGAACAGGCTGCCGGCGAGGTTGGCGGTGACGACCTTGGTGGTGGTCTCGGCGGTGGAGTGCGCAGACGGGAACAGCAGGTTCTGCAGGGCGGTATTGCCGGTCAATGCGCCATTGGCACCGTTGCTCTGGATGCCGGCATGCAGGAACGGGTTGTACGGCACGCACTGGTTCAACCCGATCGGGTTGGCCACGGTACCGCACTGCGCCACGCCGCTGCTGTTGATGAACGACGGACCCACGGCCGCACGCAGCGCGGTCAGGTTGAGGTCGCCGGTGCTGGTCTGGACCAGCTTGTTGTTGTTGTACAGGTAGCCGACATCCCAGTCGAACAGGCGGTCGGAGAACTCGAAGCTGCCTTCCAGGCCGCCGCTGAAGCGGAAGGTGGTCAGCTCGGCGCGGGTGTTGCGCGGTACTTCCGAAGTACGACGCCACCAGTTGGCGATGTCAGCACCCAGCGGATTGAACACACTGCTGGCCGAAATCGGCGAACCGAAGGCCAGTGCGCCGTACGGATAGCCGGCGATCTGGCGGTTCGAATCGCGGAAGCTGTACAGCATGTTGGTGCGCAGGCGCACGTTGTCGGTCAGGTCGTAGATGCCATCGACGAACACCGCACGGCGCTCCTGCGGGGTACGCAGGTCGGTCTGCAGGTTGGTGTTGGTCTTGTCCTGGGTGGAGAAGCTGTTGACGTTCTGCGCGATGTAGTCGGCCTTGTTGCTCGCGTTGCCACCCTCACGCAGGATCACGCGCACTTCGCGGTTCGGGTTGGATGCACTGGCGGCCGGATAGGTGACGCCCGGCAGGCCATCGGCCGGACGGCTGACGAAACCGCCGAACTCGCCGACGGTGGTCCAGCCGAAGTCCGGGTGGTTGGCGCTGCGCGGGAACGCACCGTACGGACGATCCGCCGCCCGCACCTTGTCTTCCTTGGCGTACTCGGCACCGATGGTCAGCGAACCGCGCTCACCCTTCACGCCCATGGTGAAGTCCATGGTGCGGGTGGCACCGTCGCCTTCACTGTACTGGCCGTAGTAGACGCTGCCGGTGGCGCCTTCGAAGTTGGTACGGGTGATGATGTTGATGACGCCGGCGATGGCATCGGAACCGTAGATCGACGAAGCGCCGTCCTTCAGCACTTCGATGCGCTCGATGGCCGAGACCGGCACGGTCGAGATGTCCTGCAGGCCACCGGTGGTGATGCCCAGGCGCTTGCCGTTGAGCAGCACCAGGGTGCGGGTGGCACCCAGGTCGCGCAGGCTGATGTAGGTGCCGCCGACGGCTTCGCCCGAGGACAGCGGCTGGGCACGGCTGATCGGCGGCGTACCCACGGCGCTGATGTTCTGCAGGATGTCAGCGACCGACGAGAAGCCCTGCTTCTCGATGTCGGCGCGGCTGAGGGTCAGGACCGGCTGGGCAGTTTCGACGTCGACGGTACGGATGCGCGAACCGGTGACTTCAATGCGGTCCAGGTTGGTGGCGGTCTGGGCAGACGCCACACCGGTGCCGGCAACGGATGCGGCGCTGGCGGCCAGCGCAACGCACACTGCATCGCGCAGCTTGTTGCTGTTCAACTTCATGGGCTCTCTCTCCATGGATCTTGGGTTGTGTGCTGAGTCCAACCGACGTACCCCAAAAGGGAGGCACAAAAAACGGCTGGTGACCCGATAGTAGCCACACTTGATCTGGAATTAAAGAGTCGTTAAGAAAACGCCCAAATCGCGTGAAACCAGTCTCACTACGACATACGTTGGCGCATTGAGGTCGCCCTGCAAGGCGCATTCGGCACTTGCAGGGCGCCGTTTTCCCATTCAGCTGGGAATGAGCGTCTCGATCAGATGCTCGACATAGGCCTCGAAATCCTCGCGGGCCTGCTTGGGTTGCTGCAGCTGCAGCGAAAGCTGCAGGAAGCCAACGTAGGCTGCATAGGCCAGGCGTGCGCGATGCCGTGCATCGGTGGAGCTGAGCCCGGCCTGGCGGAACGAAGCAACCAGGTAGTCGAGCCGGCGCTGCGACACGCGGTCGATCACCGGGCGCACCATCGGGTGGTCCAGCGCCTTCAGCAGTTCGCTGTAGATGATGTGCGGCTGCACTTCGTGCGCCACCATCTGGAACAACTGGCGCAGGCGCACGCGCGGATCCGGCACATCCTCCAGGCTGCCGAACACCTGTTCCTGTTCGAACAGTTCCCAGCGTTCCAGCGCCGCCTGCAGCAGCGCATCACGCGACGGGAAGTGCCAGTAGAAACTGCCCTTGGTCACACCCAGGCGCCGCGCCAACGGTTCCACCGCGACGGCACCCACACCTTGTTCAGCAATCAGATCGAGAGCTGCCTGGGCCCAGTCTTCGGCACTCAGGCGGCTGTTGCGGCCGGCGCGCGGTTCGCCGGCGGAAGCGTCAGGTTGATTCATGGGCTGATTTAACCATACGCCGGGGTTCGTTGCAGTACGCGGTTGCGGCCGAAACCGTCGCGGCGCCCGCCTGGGCACCTGCCGCAGCGCACCATACCGTGCAGTATTGACTTCCCTCACAAGCGCTCCATACTAGCAAGTATGGTTACGTCCCCTACTCCCGCTGCGTTCCATGATCTTCGCCTGGAGGCCGCCCATGGCGCGCGCCTGGCTGCGACTGCCAGCGACCATGGCCGCCGTGGCCGGGTGCTGTTCGCGCATGGCTTCGGCCAGACCCGGCATGCCTGGAACGCCACCGCGCGGGCCCTGTCTGCGGCGGGACTGCAGACATTGGCCTACGACGCTCGTGGCCACGGCGATTCGGACTGGAATGCCGCCGAACTGCCCTATCACGGCGAACAGTTCGCTGATGACCTCATCGTGCTGGCCGGGGAACAGCCGCGCCCGCCGGTGCTGGTCGCAGCCTCGATGGGTGGCCTGTTCGGCCTGCTGGCCGAATCGCGCTGGCCGGGCCTGTTCTCGGCGATGGTGCTGGTGGACATCACCCCGCGCTGGGATACCGCCGGTGTTGAACGCATCCTGGCCTTCATGACCGCCCATCCCGACGGCTTCGCCTCGCTCACCCAGGCCGCCGATGTGATCTCGGCCTACATGCCGCACCGTCCGCGCAAATCCGAGCAGTCGCTGCGCGCGCTGCTGCGCGAGGACGGCCAGGGCCGCTGGCGCTGGCACTGGGACCCGCGCCTGGTGGCCGAACTGGCGCGCGACAGCGAGCAGCACCAGGATGCGCTGGCCGAGGCCGCACGCCAGGTGAAATGCCCGCTGCTGCTGGTCAGCGGCGGCCGCAGCGACCTGGTCACGCCACAGACCGTGGCCGAATTCCTGGCGTTGGCGCCGCACGCGCGTCACGTACAGCTGCCGCAGGCCACGCACATGGTCGCCGGCGATGACAACGACGCCTTTACCGCTACTGTGTTGGACTATCTGGACGTGTTGCCCGCAGCGGATGCTGCGGCTTCGTCCGCCACAAACGAGCACGTCACCGGAGCACGCTCATGAGCATCGTTCTTCCCTTCCTCGCCCTGCTGCTGGCAGGCGCGTTCGTCGCCTACCACCGCATGCGGCTGGTTACCTGGACGCTGATCAGCGTGGCCCTGCTGGTCGCCTGCTGGTTCATCCCCTACGTCAACCAGACCGCCACGATCGTGGCTGCCGCCGTGTTGGCCGTCATCGCCGTGCCGCTGCTGCTGCCGTTCATCCGCAAGCCGCTGCTGACCGGCCCGATGATGAAGGTGTTCCGCAAGGTGCTGCCGCCGCTGTCGCAGACCGAGCGCATCGCGCTGGAAACCGGCTCGGTCGGCTTCGAGGGCGAGCTGTTCACCGGTGATCCGGACTGGAACATCCTGCTCAACTACCCCAAGCCGCAGCTGACCGCCGAAGAACAGGCCTTCCTCGATGGCCCGGTCGAAGAGCTGTGCACGATGGTCAACGACTGGGAAATCACCCACGTCCACGCCGACCTGCCGCCGGAGCTGTGGGCCTTCATCAAGAAGAACAAGTTCTTCGGCATGATCATTCCGAAGGAATACGGCGGCCTGGGCTTCTCCGCGCTGGCCCACCACAAGGTGATCCAGAAGCTGGCCTCGGTGTCCTCGGTGGTCAGCTCCACCGTGGGCGTGCCGAACTCGCTGGGCCCGGGTGAACTGCTGGTGCACTACGGCACCCAGGAACAGAAGGACCAGTACCTGCCGCGCCTGGCCGATGGCCGCGAAGTGCCCTGCTTCGGCCTGACCGGCCCGTTCGCCGGCTCCGACGCTACCTCGATTCCTGATTACGGCATCGTCTGCAAGGGCGAGTGGAACGGCGAGCAGGTGCTCGGCGTCAAGCTGACCTTCGACAAGCGCTACATCACGCTGGCCCCGGTTGCCTCGCTGATCGGCCTGGCGTTCCGCATGTACGACCCGGATGGCCTGATCGGCGATACCCGCGACATCGGCATCACCCTGGGCCTGCTGCCGCGCGACACCGCCGGCGTTGAAATCGGCCGTCGCCACTTCCCGCTGAACTCGACGTTCCAGAACGGCCCGATCCGCGGCAAGGACGTGTTCATTCCGCTGACCCAGCTGATCGGTGGCGCTGCCATGGCCGGCAAGGGCTGGAACATGCTCAACGAGTGCCTGGCCGTGGGCCGCTCGATCACCCTGCCCTCCACTGCCAGCGGCGGCGCCAAGGCCGGTGCTGCCGTGACCGGCGCCTATGCACGCATCCGCAAGCAGTTCGGCCTGTCGGTCGGCCGCTTCGAGGGCGTGGAAGAAGCGCTGGCCCGCATCGGCGGCAAGGCGTACAAGATCAGCGCGCTGTCGCAGGCCACCGCTGCCGCCGTGGACCGCGGCGACGTGCCGTCGGTGCCGTCGGCGATCGCCAAGTACCACTGCACCAACATGAGCCGTGAAGTGATCTCGGACATGATGGACGTGATCGGCGGCAAGGGCATCATCCTGGGGCCGCGCAACTTCGCCGGCCGCAGCTGGCAGGCGGCGCCGATCGCGATCACCGTGGAAGGCGCCAACATCATGACCCGCAGCCTGCTGATCTTCGGCCAGGGTGCGATCCTCTGCCACCCGTGGGTGCTGAAGGAAATGAAGGCGGCGCAGGATCCGGACACCCGTGCCGGCCTGCAGGAGTTCGACCGCAGCCTGTTCGGCCACATCCGCTTTGGCCTCTCCAATGCCGTGCGTTCGTTCTGGTTCGGCCTGACCGGCGCCCGCTTCGGTGCCGCCCCGGGCGATGCCTACACCCGCCGTTATTTCCGCAAGCTGGACCGCTATTCGGCCAATCTGGCGCTGATGGCCGACATCTCGATGATGACGCTTGGCGGCAAGCTGAAGTTCAAGGAATCGCTGTCCGGCCGCCTGGGCGATGTGCTGAGCCATGTCTACATGACCAGCGCCATGCTCAAGCGCTACCACGATGAAGGCGCACCGCAGGCCGACCAGCCGCTGCTGGCCTGGGCCTTCCATGACAGCGTGCACAAGATCGAGGAATCGCTGTCGGCCGCCCTGCGCAACTTCCCGATCCGTCCGATCGGCTGGCTGATGTGGGCGCTGATCTTCCCGCTGGGCCGCCGTGCCGAGGCCCCGGGCGACCGCCTGAGCCGCCGCGTCGCCGCCCTGCTGATGGCGCCGAACGAAGCCCGCGACCGCCTGGCCAGTGGCGTGTTCCTGACCCCGTGCGAGAACAACCCGGGTGGCCGCATCAACAGCTACCTGAGCAAGGCGATCATGGCCGAGCCGGTGGAGCGCAAGTTCCTGAAGGCGCTGAAGAGCAAGGGCATCGAGGCGCTGGACTTCAAGGCGCAGCTGGACGAAGCCGTGGCCGAGGGCGTGATCACCCAGGACGAGCGCAGCCTGCTGGAAGAGCTGCGCACGCTGACCCTGGACACCATCACCGTGGACGACTTCGATACCCACGAACTGCGCGCGGCCAGCTATTACGACCGCCAGCACAAGGACCCGCATTCGCAGGCAGCCTGATCGCCCGCGACACGCGTTGCTTCGACGGCGGGCCTCGGCCCGCCGTCGCTTTATCCGCCGACCGGAATACCCCTCATGTCCACGCCCCTGCTCTCGCTCTACCACCGCCTGCAGCGCTGGCCCGCCGGCAACTGGCTGTTCTCGCGCGCGGTGTGCTTCAAGGCCCCCTACTTCGCCAGCATCGCGCCACGCATCACCCGCCTGGAACACGGTCGCTGCGAAGGCACGCTGGCCGACCGCCGCAGGGTGCGCAACCATATCGGCACGGTGCACGCGATCGCCATGTGCAACCTGGCCGAACTGACCGCCGGCTTGATGGTCGATGCATCGTTGCCGAAGGGCATGCGCTGGATCCCGAAGGGGATGCAGGTGCAGTACCTGGCCAAGGCGCGTGGCACGCTGCAGGCGGTGGCGCTGCCGGCACAGCCGATTGTCGTTGCGGCCGAGGGCTATGCGCTGCCGGTGACGGTGAGCGTGCGCGACCGCGCGGGGACGGAAGTGTTCAGCGCGGTCATCGACATGTGGATGTCGCCGGCGAAGTAGTGTTCCGGCGAACGGCGCAGCCCCTCGTGGGTGGGTCGCGGAAAGCGCTGGCTTGGCTGGGGGGGGGGGGGGGGGGGGGGGGGGGGGGGGGCCCGCCCGCGGGGGGGGGGGGGGGGGGGGCGGGGGCCGCCCCCCCCCCCCCCCCCCCCCCCCCCCCCCCCGCCA
>NZ_JAWIRW010000003.1:0-229181 GCF_036319985.1 Stenotrophomonas sp. SMYL89
AGCATGGCTCGGCTCTACAGAACGTCAGTGCACGGAAAACTGTCGAAGGCGGGGTGGGGGGGGGGGGGGGGGGGGGGGGGGGCGGGGGGGGGGGGGGGGGGGGGGGGGGGGGGCGGGGGGGGGGCGGCCCCCCCCCCCCCCCCCCCCCCCCCCCCCCCCCCCCCACCCCGCCATCCCGCGGTAATCCGGCTGTTGCTCTTGCTTCTGCAGGTGCAGGGCTGCAAGCCCTGCCAAAACACCTACGTCACCCAGCCTGCAATCACCAGCAAGGCAAGGATCGCCAGCCACAGCAGCAGCATCCGCCACACCAGGCTCATCGCATCGCGCAGGTCCGGCAACCGCTGCCACACCGGCAACAGCCCTGCCTCGGTGTAATCGTGCGCGTCCTCGCGCAGTTCGGCATTGACGCTGGCCCGCGCCACCGCACCCAGGAAGCCGATGTTGCCTGCCAGGCGCTCACCGTGCGCCTGGCGCCAGGCCTTCCACGCCGTATCGAAATTGCCGACCAGCGCCATCGAGAACGCCATCAGCTGCGCCACCGGCCACTCGATCCAGCCCAGCAGGCGCTGCGCCAGCGCCAGCGGCTCCACCGGCACGCGTGCGCGCATCGGGCTCTCCGCCATCAGCGCCAGCAGCCGGTAACCCAACGCGCCGGCCGGGCCCAGCAGCAGGAACCAGAACAACACCGCGAACCAGCGCCGCAGTGCGTTGAGCACCGTCGCCTCGACCAGCGACGGAATGTCTTCGCGCAGGCTGCCGCCGGCCGACTGCAGGTTGCGCACTGCGGCCTGTCGCGTCGCTGCATCGTCGGCATCGATGATGGCCTCGATATCGCGGTCCAGGTCACGCGGGCCCCAGCACCAGGCCAGCACCGCCACGCCCAGCAACAGCGACGGCAGGCCGAACAGTACCCCGCGCAGCAGCCAGGCCAGCAGGCCCAGCAGCAGCAGCGGCGGCAGCAGTGCCAGGGCAACGCCCGCCGGCCCCTGCCAGGCCTTTCCACCATGCGCGTCCAGCCAGCCCAACCAGCGCCGGAAGCCGTCGAAACGGCGCAGCGAGGCAGCAGCAGCCGGAGCGACATGGCCCAGGGCCAGTGCGACCAGCACGGCGGCCAGAGTGGTGAACATGGCGGGTCTCCCTACGAAACAGATCGCTCGGCGTCGCTACCTTACCTGCCGCAGCGGCACCCTCAGCGGTGAACCGGACTGTAACCCGTGCCGTGTTCAGGTGGCGGCAATACAGGCGCCCCCACCGGCCTGGCTCAGCCCTTCTGCTGCCGGTACCAGTGCTCGATCAGCCCTCGCGAAATCGAGATCGGCGGTGACAGGCGGATACCCTCGCCATCGTCCTGGTCATCACGTGCCAGCGCGGCACCGACCTCCTCGGCACTGAACCAGCGCGCGTCCTCCAGTTCACCATCCACGATCGGCAGATCGGCGTGCGCCTGCGCGCGGAAGCCAACCATCAGCGCTCCCGGAAATGGCCAGGGTTGCGAACCGAGGTACTGGCAGGCGGTCACCCGCACCTTGCTCTCCTCGTGGACTTCGCGCACCACGGTCTGCTCGAAGGTTTCGCCCGGTTCGACAAAGCCGGCCAGCACCGAGTAGCGACGTGGCGCCCAGTTCGACTGGCGGCCGAGCAGCAGGCGGCCCTGGTTTTCAACCGCCACGATCACAGCGGGGTCGACACGCGGGTAGTGCTCGGTGGAACACTGCGCGCAACGCCCCACGAAGCCGCCGCGGGCAAACGCCACGGCACCACCGCATACACCGCAGAAACGGGTGCGCGAGTGCCAGTAGGACATGCCACGGGCGTAGCTGAAAGCGGTCGCATCAGCCACCGACCACAGTAGGGCGGCCTGGCGCAGGTCGAGGCGACGTGGTGCGGTGACGGTGACGCTGGCGGCTTCAACCGAGAACCACGCTTGTTCCCCGCGCAGGCCGAGGAAGATCGCGGAGCCGGGACCGCCGCCGATGTCGGCGCCGGTCAGTGCCAGCGGCTGGTCGTCATCGCCGGTGAAGGCGCTGCCGTCCTGATCGAGCACCAGAATGCGCGCACCCGGCCACAGGCGCGCCAGTGCATCGGCATCTTCGCGCAGGGCATCGGCGCGCTCCAGCGGTTCGCCCACGAAGGCGAAACCGGAAAGCGGCGAAGGAGTATTGGGCATCCGGCAAGCGTGCCGCCAATCGATGCAGGTGGCAAGCCGCAGGCTTTGCCGAAACCGTCTGCAGGTGTGGAGCTTGCTCCACACACCTTGTCGCGCGGGACGCAGGCCCCGCGCCCTGCCTACATGCTGAAGCTGCTGCCGCAGCCGCAGGTGGTCTTGGCGTTCGGGTTGCGGATCACGAACTGCGCACCGGTCAGGCTCTCGGTGTAGTCCACCTCGGCGCCCATCAGGTACTGCAGGCTCAGCGGGTCGACCAGCAGGGTCACCCCGCTGGTCTGCACCGCCAGGTCATCGTCGGCACGGTTCTCGTCGAACTCGAACCCGTACTGGAAACCGGAACAGCCGCCGCCTTCGATGTACACGCGCAATGCCAGGTCGGGGTTGCCCTCTTCCTGGATCAGGGATTTGACCTTGGCGGCCGCCGACTCGGTGAAGTTCAGCGGGCGCTCCAGCGACTGGTAATCGGGCGCGGCGGCCGGGGTGGCGCCGGGCAGGGAGACTAGCGTGCTCATGCCGTCAGCATGGGGGCGCCGACGATGGCTTTCAAGCCATCGCTTCGGCCAGCTTGCGGCGTGCGGCAGTGTCACCCTTGCCACCATTGGCGTCGTCGCCTTCCGGGGCCGGCAGGGCCGCCATCGGCGCGCTGGCATGGATCAGGCGGCCGTTCAGCTGGGCGCCCGCATTCATCTCCACCACCTGGTAATGGACGTTGCCGTTGACCCGCGCGCTCGGGGTCAGCTCGACCTTCTCGGTGGCATGCACATCGCCATCGAGGCGACCGCTGATGACCACCACCTGGGCGCGGATCTCGCCCTCGATCACGCCATGCTCGGCGACCGTCAGGGTCGCGCCGCTGGCGCCTTCGGCGGCGATCACCTTGCCGTGGATGCGGCCTTCCACGTACAGGCCACCACTGAATTCCACATCACCGCGGATCACCACCTGGTTGCCGATCAGGGCATCCACCACCAGCTGGCCTTCACGGTTGGATTTGCTGCTTCCGAACATCTGCCTACTCCCCTTTGCTGGCCGGCGCACCGGCCTGTTTCCAGTCGAATACCTGGGTGGTACCCCCCGTACCACTCCCCAATGTCACCCGCACGCGTTGCGGGGTGAAGTCAGCCGGCAGCATCACGCTGCCGGTGATCTGCTGGAAGTACCGGAACGAGTAATCCTGTCCCGGCACCTTGCTGCGCTGGTGCAGATCATCCCAGCTGATCGTGGCCAGCTTGCCGTTCTTCACGCCTTCCACGGTGAAACGCATCTGCCCCTGGCTGATGGCACCGCGGTTGAGGTTCTGGGTCAGCACGGCGGTGTACTGCCAGGTGCCGGCCGCTTCCGGGCTGAACTCGATCGAATGGGTGTTCAGGCCCTTGCGCTGGCTGGTCGAGCCCACCAGGCGCTCATAGAAGGCGACGTCGGCACGCAGGCCGGCGATTTCCTCATCGCGCTCGGCCAGGGAGGACTGCACCTCGGTATTGGCGGCGCGGCTGATGCGATCGGAAGCTTCCAGCGTGGCCTGCTTCTGGCGCAGTTCGGTCAGCTGTGCCTGCAGCGTCTCGGCGCGCTTCTCGGCGGCCTGCAGGCGCTGGCCCTGCGCATCGCGCGGCGTGGCCATCCAGCAGCCGCCCAGTACCGCCAGCACCAGGCTGAGCAGCCAGATGCCGCCGATCACCAGCAGGCGGCGGCGGTCGGCCGGCGGTTGTGGCGCGCCGGGCAGGCGGACCTGCACGCGCATGGGAGGACGGTTGGTCATGGGTGGATTCCGGGGCATCGCGAGGGCGACGCCGGTACGGCCCCTGTGGCAAACGACGGGCTAGTGTATGACAGGACGGGTGGGTTTCCTGCGCACTGGCCGGCCACGGTCTGTGGCGTTCAGGCACGCCATCGCCGATAGTGTGGCCCCCTGCACAGTTCCGTCGCCGGAGCACCGCCATGACCGAAGCCCACCTGTTCGTGATCGGCATCCTGCTGGCCTGGCTGGCCGGCATCCGCGTCTACCTCACCGTATTCGGCGTCGGCCTGGCCGGCCTGCTCGGCTGGGTCGACCTGCCCCCCGCCCTGCAGGCCACCGAATCGTGGTGGGTGCTGGGCACCTCGGCGGCACTGGCGGTGACCGAATTCTTCGCCGACAAGATCCCCGGCGTGGACTCGGCCTGGGACCTGGTGCAGACCCTGGCACGCGTGCCTGCGGGTGCTTTCCTCGCCGCGGCCACGCTGTCGCCGGACGGCCAGCTCGGCACCGGTGCACTCGCCGCCGGTGCCGGTGTTGCGCTGGCCAGCCATGGCTTGAAAGCCGGCACCCGTGCCCTGCTCAACACGTCGCCGGAACCGGCCAGCAACTGGGTCGCCTCCGCCGCCGAGGACACCGTGGTGGTCGGTGGCCTGGCCCTGGCCCTGGCACACCCGTGGATCGCGCTGATCGTGGTGCTGGCCTGCAGCCTGGCCGGCGCACTGCTGGTGTGGCTGGTCTGGCGCGCCCTGTGGAAGGGCGTGCGCTGGCTGGCACGCACTGCGTCGCCCGACAGTGCACGCCAGCCCGGCACCGGTTGATCGCCGGGCTTGTCGCATAATGGACGCGAACACCAGGAGCACCGATGGCCGCAAACGAATCCCCCGCGGGCGCCCGCCCGGGACGCGCTGAAACCCCTCCGGCCGACCATTGGCAACGCTGGGCGCCAGGCCCGGCGGCCGCGGTCACGGCAGCACCGGCGTCAGCCGCACCGCTGGCGGCCGTCGATACACCCCCTGGGATTGGCAGCGCACCGCCACCGCTGCCCGGCCCATCCCTGCTGGCAGAGGCCGGCAGCAATGACCCCGCACCGCTGCATTCCGATTCGCCCTACCGCGTGCTGATCGTCGAGGATGATCGTGCCCAGGCGCTGTTCGCACAGAGCGTGCTGCACGGCGCCGGCATGCAGGCGATCGTGCACAGCGATGCCGATGACGCGCTGCAGGCGATCAAGGAACATCGCCCCGACCTGATCCTGATGGACCTGCACCTGCCCGGCCTGGACGGAATGCGCCTGACCGCGCTGATCCGCCAGCAGCCCGGCCTGCAGCTGCTGCCCATCGTGTTCCTCAGCGGCGACCCGGACCCGGAACGCCAGTTCGAGGTGCTCGACAGTGGCGCCGACGACTACCTGAGCAAGCCGATCCGCCCGCGCCACCTGATCGCCGCCGTGGCCAACCGCATCCGCCGCGCGCGGGCGCAGGCCGCAACCCTGCCCGGCGTATCCGGCACCCCGGCCACCAGCAATCCGGAAACCGGGCTGCCGACGCGGCATCACGTGCTGCAGCAGCTCAACGCCGCGCTCGCCCACCGCGACCAGGGCGGCGTGCTGTTCGTCGAGATATCCAGCGCACTGGGCCTGCGCGAGCGCTATGGCTATGCCGCCTTCGAGCGCCTGATGGTGCAGGCCGGGCAACGCCTGGCAGAAGCCGGGCACCCGCACTTGCTGGCGCGCCTGAACGACAACAGCTTCCTGCTGCTTGCGCGCAATGTCAGCGAGGACAGCCTGGAAGGCATTGCCGCTGCGCTGCGCGAGCAGTTGTCGGCGCGGGCCTTCGTGATCCGCGATGACGAATCCGTGCACCTGCGCGGCGTGGTCGGCTATGCACCGCTGTCGCCGGGCTTCGACGATGCCAACAGCGCGCTGGAAGCGGTCGAGCGCACCACCCTGCAGGCACGCCTGCTCAGCGCCGGCGTGGCCGGCCACGTGCACCGCGACGTGATCAGCGAGCAGGAACACCTGGCACTGCTGGAAGGCCAGCTTGAACTGGCCTACCAGCCGATCGTCGCCGTCGCCGGCGGCAATACCGCGCAATACCAGCTGCTGCTGCGCCTTCGCCAGGCCGACGGTACGCTGCTGGCGGCAGGCCAGGTGATTCCGGCCGCGGAAGCCGCGGGGCGCATCGCCGATCTCGACCAGCAGGTGATGGACCATGCACTGGGGCTGCTCGACCTGTACCGGCACGCGACGCAACCGCTGAACCTGTTCGTCTCACAGTCACTGCGCACCCTGCAGCGCGATGCCTTCGCCGACTGGCTGCTGGAATCACTGCAGCAGCGCGGCCTGCCCGGCAGTGCGCTGGTGATCGACGTGCGCCTGCCGGATGCGCTGATCCACACCGTGCCGCTGCAGCAGTTCTGCGAACGCATGGCAGGGGCCGGCGTGCGTTTCTGCCTGAGCCAGTTCGAGCCCGGGGGCGAAGCCGATGCGCTGTTGACCCAGCTGCCGTTGTCGTTCGTGCGCATGGCCGCGCGCTTCTCCAGCAGCCATTCCAATCCGGCCACGCGCGAAGAGCTGCGCCGGGCAATCGAGCGGGCACACGCCGCCGGGCAGCAGATCATCGGCCAGCAGATCGAAGATCCACAGGCTGCCGCCGCGATGTGGGTGGGCGGTGTCGACTACATCCAGGGCAACATGGTGCAGTCTGCCGGCAGCGATCTGAACTTCGACTTCCACAACGCGGTGCTCTGACGTGCCGATGTGGGTCGCGCTGCTGGTTGCCCTTGCCGCGGCCTCCATCACGGCGCTGCTGTTGGGCCTGCGCCTGCGCGCGCGCAACCATGCACTGGCCCTCCTGCAGCGTGAGCGCAGCGCGTTGGCCAGCGAACGTGACCAGCTGCGCCGCACCACCGAACGCCAGGGGCAGCTGGAACAGCAGCTGCTGCAGGCCAAGCAGGCCGCAGAGGCGGCCGTGCTGGCCAAGGGTGAGTTCCTGGCCACGATGAGCCACGAGATCCGTACGCCGCTCAACGGCATCCTGCCGATGCTGGAGCTGATCGCACGCGGCCCGCTGGGCGAGGACCAGCGGCAGATGCTGGCCACCGCCTCGGCCAGCTCGCAGCAGCTGCTGCGCATCGTCGACGACATCCTCGACTACTCGCGGCTGGAAGCGCAGGCACTGGAACTGGAGATCACCAGTTTCAACCTGCGTGACCTGCTGGATGGCGTGGTGCAGCTCATGCAGCGCGCCGCCGACGCCAAGGGCCTGTCGCTGGGGCTGCAGCTGGACCCGTCGGTGCGCCTGCCGGTGCGTGGCGACCCGGTACGACTGCGCCAGGTGTTGAGCAACCTGCTGGCCAACGCGATCAAGTTCACCGCACGCGGCCAGGTGCAGCTGCGCGTGCAGCGCCTGGGCGAAGGTGCGGCACAGCACCAGCTGCGCTTTGAGGTCATCGACACCGGCATCGGCATCGACGAGGCACTGCAGGCGCGCCTCTTCCAGTCCTTCAGCCAGGCCGATGCCTCAACGACCCGCATCTACGGTGGCACCGGCCTGGGCCTGGCGATCTGCAAGCGCATCATCGACCTGATGCACGGGCGCATCGGCGTGCAGTCCACGCCCGGCCAGGGCGCCACGTTCTGGTTCGAGATCCCGTTGCTGAAGGTGCCCGGCGACCTGCCGGCCATGGCGCGCACGCCAGACTCGCTGCTGCTGTTCAGCAGCGATGCGATCCTGCAGGCACGCATCGAGCGCATCGCGGCCCATCATGGACTGCCGGTGCACGCCATGGCGCAGTTCGATGCCGTGGTCGAGCGCCTGCGCGCGATACCGAGGCCGGGGCAACCGGCACCAGCCTGGCTGCTGGTCGATGCACGCGCCCGCCGCATCGGTGAAGCGACGCTGCAACAGGCGTTGGCCGAGCGTGGCGAGGACGACGCCCTGCAGGTGCTGTGGCTGCAGGACGATGCCCTTCCAGCGCGCCCGCGCCAGCGGCAGCTACCCGCGCATTTCGACGACGCTGCGCTGCACGCACTGCTGGCGGCACCGGTCGCGCATGCACGCCCTGCCGCGCTGCTGGCCAATGCCGAACCGGGGCAGCCCACGCCCATGCTGCCGCCGTTGCACCTGCGCGTGCTGCTGGTGGAGGACAACACGGTCAACCGCATGGTGGCCGAGCAGCTGCTAGGCGTGTTCCAGTGCGTGGTGCGCAACGCCGCCGATGGCGAGCAGGCATTGGTCGCCCTTCGCGAAGGGGGCGTGGATGTCGTGCTGATGGACTGCCAGATGCCGGTTCTGGACGGCTATGCCGCCACCCGCCGCTGGCGCGCCGAGGAAGTGGAGAACGGGCGCCCACGCCTGCCGATCATCGCGATGACCGCCAATGCCATGGCTGGTGACCGCGAGCGCTGCCTGCAGGCCGGCATGGACGACTACCTGTCCAAGCCGATCGCACGTGCCACCCTGCATGCGCTGCTGCAGCGCTGGGGGGGCGGGAAAGCTGCATCACCGGGACAGCCTTCGGTAGAGCCGAGCCATGCTCGGCTGATGGCCAATAGCAGTCGCGCTCCATCAGCCAAGCATGGCTCGGCTCTACAAGACGATGACAGCCGAGTCGGCTCCAAGCCACAGCCGGTGCTGGACCGCGACGTGCTGGACGAGCTGCACGCGGTGATCGGCGATACCGCCATCCAGATCATCTCGGTATTCCTGGAGGATACGCCGACGATGGTGCAGCAGCTGCAGCAGGCCGCGCAGGCCGGCGACGAGCCCCGCCTGCAGGCCGTCGCGCACAGCCTCAAGTCATCCAGCGCGAACGTGGGCGCACTGTCGCTGTCGGCAGTCGCGCAGCGCATCGAGCACGAAGCCCGCAGCGGCAGCCTGCAGCGCCCCGCAGTGGCGGTGGCGCTGCTGGTTGCGGAATTCGCCCGTGCGCGCGTGGCACTGACGGGCTACCTGGCACAGCATCGCGCCGGCCAGGCCGGCTGACTCACTCTTCCAGCTTGCTCAGCAGGTACTTCGGTTCGCCGATGCGCTCGATCAGGTCCAGCTGGGTTTCCAGCCAGTCGATGTGCTCTTCTTCCGAATCGAGGATCTTCACGAACAGCTGGCGGCTGACGTAGTCGCCGACCGAATCGGAATAGGCCACGGCCTCGCGCAGGGTGACCACGCCATCGCGTTCCAGCGACAGGTCGCACTGCAGGATCTCGGTCGGGTTCTCGCCGATGCGCAGCTTGCCCAGTGCCTGGAAGTTCGGCAGGCCTTCGAGGAACAGGATGCGGTCGGCGAGCATGTCGGCATGCTTCATCTCGTCGATCGATTCCTTGTACTCGTGTTCGGCCAGTTCCTTGATGCCCCAGTTCTTCAGCATCTTGGCGTGCAGGAAATACTGGTTGATCGCGGTCAGCTCGTTGTAGAGGACCTTGTTGAGGAATTCGATGACCTTGGTGTCGCCCTTCATGGGGATGCTCCTGCACGCTGAAAACGCAGGCACTTTAGCGCCTTGCATGCAGTCGTGAAGGAACGCGAATCGTGCGCATTGGCCTATGCGGCCGCAGGTGAAGGATGCGAAAGCGCGGCGTCAATGCGCCGCGAAGAAGCGATCAGGCGACCTGGGCCAGGCCCAATACCGGCAGCGGCAGATCGTGGGTGGCACGCGCCTTGGCCAGCAGGTCGCCGGCCATGTCCAGGCAGGAACCACAGGTAGCGCCGCAACCGGTACGCATGGTCAGTTCGGCCACCGAGGTGACGCCATTGCTGGCGGCTTCGCGGATCTGGTGGTCGGTGACTCCGTTGCAGATGCAGACGTACACAGGCGTGGACCGGGCTGACAGGCCAGAAGCGGCCTGTTGGCTATTCCAATGGAAACGAGAATGGTTGTCAATCAGAGACCTGAACCATTCTCGATACCGTTCAGCCCTTCAGCTGGCCGGGCCGTCGCCCGTGGCCTTCTTCGGCCAGTAGCCGCGGGTCCGAGGGCGCTTGCGTGGGCGGTCATGCCCTGCAGTATGGCCCGGCATCCAGGCCTCGGCGGCGCTCTTGGGCATGGCGGTAACCCCCTGCCCGGCCACCCCGCGCGCCAGCGGCGCCAGATGTCGCAACGCACGCGCATAGACGCCACGCTTGAACATCACCACATGCTCCACCGGATACCAGAAGTCCACCCAGCGCCAGTGGTCGAACTCGGGCGAGTCGGTGTGGTCCAGCTTCACGTGGGATTCGTCGCCGGTCAGGCGCAGCAGGAACCAGACCTGCTTCTGGCCGATGCAGACCTGCCGCTCGTTGCGGCGGATGGCCCGCGCCGGCAGCTTGTAGCGCAGCCAGCCGGGTGTCGCCCCAAGCACTTCCACATGCTCAGGCAGCAGGCCGGTCTCTTCCTGCAGTTCACGATACATGGCCTCGACAGGCGTCTCGTCGGTGTTCATGCCACCCTGCGGGAACTGCCAACCATCCCGGCGCACACGTCGTGCCCAGAACACCTGGCCGTCCTGCCGCATCAGCACGATGCCGACGTTCGGTCGATAGCCGTCCGGATCGATCACGATGCGGACTCCTAAGAAAATCTACTGGTCGGGACTATCCCATGCCCTCTGTCGGCCCACAAGCACGACACAAAAGTGTTGACAGGGTCGATACACATCCGCAGAATAGCGGGCTCACCAAGGCTATGTAGCTCAGCCGGTTAGAGCACAGCACTCATAATGCTGGGGTCGGTGGTTCGAGTCCACCCATAGCCACCACACTGAAAATCAAGTTGTTTTTCAGCGTGAAAAGTGAGAAAATAGTTGCACGTTTTGCCCCGTCGCCAAGCGGTAAGGCACCTGACTCTGACTCAGGCATTCGGTGGTTCGAATCCATCCGGGGCAGCCAAATTAAAAGCAAAAGGCCAGATCGAAAGATCTGGCCTTTTGCTTTTAATTTGGTCGCGCATCCCACCGACCAGGAGCAGCCGAGCATCGGCTCGGCTCTACAGAGACACAGGGTCGGATCCTTTTCCGCAGGAAAAGGCCCTGACCCCACCCCCTCCAATGCACACTCCCCCGAAACGACAAAAGCCCGGCCGAAGCCGGGCTTTTGCTTTTCCATCCAGCGGGCTCCCGAAGGAGCCCAGCCAGGCGCGGTAAATCAGCGCTTGGAGAACTGGGTGGCGCGACGGGCCTTGTGCAGACCGACCTTCTTACGCTCGACTTCACGGGCGTCACGGGTCATGAAGCCAGCCTTGCGCAGCTCGGACTTCAGGGTTTCGTCGTACTCGACCAGCGCACGGGCGATGCCCAGACGGATCGCACCGGCCTGGCCGGTGGTGCCGCCGCCAGCGGCGGTGACCAGGATGTCGAAGCTTTCGGTGTTCTTGGTCAGCTCGAGCGGCTGGCGCACGATCATGCGCGCAGTCTCACGACCGAAGAACTCGTCCAGCGGACGGCCATTGACGGTGATGTTGCCCGAACCCTTGCGCAGGAACACGCGAGCGGTGGAGGACTTGCGGCGGCCAGTGCCGTAGTTTTGAGTGATAGCCATGATTAGATATCCAGAACCTGCGGCTGCTGTGCGGCGTGCGGATGCTCAGTGCCAGCGTAGACCTTGAGCTTGCGGTACATCTGGCGACCCAGCGGGCCCTTCGGCAGCATGCCCTTCACGGCGATCTCGATCACGCGCTCCGGGTGACGCTCCAGCGCCTGGGCCAGGGACTCGGTCTTCAGGTTGCCGATGTAGCCGGTGAAACGGTGATACATCTTGTCCTGCAGCTTCTTGCCGGTGACGGCAATCTTTTCTGCATTGATGACGACCAGGTAGTCGCCGGTATCAACGTGCGGGGTGTAGACCGGCTTGTGCTTGCCGCGCAGACGGCGGGCCAGCTCGGTGGCGAGACGGCCCAGGGTCTTGCCCTCGGCGTCGACGAGGTACCAGTCGCGCTGGACGGTCTCGTTCTTGGCAGTGAAAGTGCTCATGAAGAACTCTAGGTTAGGTCGGGCTCATTGCGGCGAAAGGCTCGCCGGAACTCTGCCACGCGTTGTGAAAAGGTGAAGCGTAAGAGGCGGGATTGTACTCATCTTGCCGGGGGCGCGCAACCCGCCCCCTGGGCCGGGTTGGCAGGGGCGCGGGGCCGGGCGAGAATCGAGGGGTCTTCCGCCCCACCCCGTACTGCCATGACCGTGCTCCGCCAGACCACCCCGCTGGACCACCTGCTGACCGAGGCGCAGCGCGCCCTGGACACAGTGTTCGGCAATCCGCCGGCGGCCCGCCCCTACCCGGCCGCGGACACCGACGAGCCCGGCATGGACAGCGCCGAGCGGCGCCACGCCGCGGGCCTGATGCGGATCAACCACGTCGGCGAGGTCTGCGCGCAGGGCCTGTATTTCGGCCAGGCCGCCGTGGCCCGCGACCCGGCCACGCGCGAACACCTGCTGGAAGCGGCGCAGGAAGAAACCGACCACCTGGCCTGGTGCGCCACCCGACTGCGTGAGCTGGACAGCCGTCCGAGCCTGTTCAACCCGCTGTGGTACGCCGGCAGCTACACCATCGGCACCCTGGCCGGGCTGCGCGGCGACGGCTGGAACCTGGGCTTCGTGGTCGAGACCGAGCGCCAGGTGGAGGCCCATCTGGACGAGCATCTGGTCGACCTGCCGGCCGGCGACCTGCGCAGCCGCGCGGTCATCGCGGTGATGAAGGACGACGAGGCCCGCCATGCGGTCCACGCCGAGCAGGCCGGCGCACGCCGCCTGCCGTTCCCGATTCCGGGGGTGATGGCGGTGGCCTCCAAGGTCATGAAGACCATCGCCTACCGGCTGTAGGGAACCCGCCGGGGTCGGATCCCTTTCCCATCGGGAAAGGGCTCTGCCCCCTTACGGTCCGTGATCCATGATGGGGTCAGAGCCCTTTTCCCGCGGAAAAGGGATCCGACCCCGTCAATCAATTGGGCGAGACCAGCTTCAGGCCGATCACACCGGCCACGATCAGGCCCACGCAGGCCAGGCGGGCCGGTGAGGCGCTGTCGTTGAACAGGTAGATACCCAGCACCGCCACGCCCAGGGCGCCGATGCCGGTCCAGATCGCATAGGCCGTACCGACCGGGATGCTCTTCATCGCCTGGCTCATCAGGTACAGGCTGATCAATGCGGACACCACCGTGGCAACGGTAGGCAGGGGTTTGCTGAAGCCTTCGGAGTACTTCATTCCAAGTGCGAAACCGATCTCGAACAGACCGGCCAGCAACAGATGGATCCAGGGCATGGGTGGGGGCTCCTTACCTTTTTTGAGAAAAACGAAACGGCCCGGTGTTTTCACACCGGGCCGTGGGTCGGTACATCACCGTGGAACTGTAACGCGTGCGGGGCACTGGTTCCACGGGGCGGGTCGTCCCGCCTGGGTGGCGATGCCTGCGGGCATCGCGCATGGGGCTTACTCGGACAGGTTGCGGCCGTGGAACAGCTCTTCGATCTCGCGCTTGAGCAGCGCTTCGATCTTCATGCGTTCCTTGAACGACAGGTTCTTGGCCTTCTCCTCGAACAGGTACTGGTCCAGGTCGAAGTCCTTCAGGTGCATCTTCGTGTGGAAGATGTTTTCCTGGTAGACGTTGACGTCGAACATCTCGTAACGCGACTTGATGTTCTTGGCCAGGAAGTTCTGGATCGAGTTGATCTTGTGGTCGATGAAGTGCTTCTTGCCCTTCACATCGCGGGTGAAGCCACGGACGCGGTAGTCCATGATCACGATGTCCGACTCAAGGCTCTCGATCAGGTAGTTCAGGGCCTTCAGCGGGGAAATGACGCCACAGGTGGCCACGTCGATATCCGCGCGGAACGTCGCGATACCTTCCTGCGGATGGGTTTCCGGGTAGGTGTGGACAGTGATGTGGCTCTTGTCCATGTGCGCGACCACGGCGTCGGAGATCAGCTCCTTGCCGGCCAGCTTCTTGTCGATCACCGGCTCTTCGGAGATCAGGATGGTCACCGAGGCACCCTGCGGGTCGTAGTCCTGGCGGGCCACGTTCAGGATGTTGGCGCCGATGATCTCGGCGACATCGGTCAAGATTTGAGTCAGCCTGTCGGCGTTGTACTCTTCATCGATGTATTCAATGTAACGCTGACGCTCCTCTTCGGTGCGCGCGTAACACACGTCATAGATGTTGAAGCTCAGCGCCTTGGTGAGGTTGTTGAAACCCTGCAGCCTCAGGCGAGGCAACGGCTTGACCACGGCGGTCGATTCCTGTGTAAGAAGGGAAAGGGGGAATTATGGGGCAAACTGCCCCCGGGGGGAACGTGAAGACGCAAGAGTTCTGGCACACTGTTTGCCCTTAACAATTGCGCTGGTTAAGCTCCGCTATCGACCCCGTGAATCCGTTCATGCGCAGAGGGAGCGCCCCTATCGTGTCAACCGTGCGCCTAGCTAGCAGTCCACTGGCCTTGGATATCGCCACCATCGATCGTTTCCTGGCGCACAGCCACCGGCGGCGATATCCCACCCGTACCGACGTCTTCCGACCCGGTGACCCGGCGGGAACCCTGTATTACGTTGTCAGCGGCTCGGTTTCGATCATGGCCGAGGAAGATGATGATCGCGAGCTTGTGCTGGGCTACTTCGGTGCCGGCGAGTTCGTTGGCGAAATGGGCCTGTTCGTCGAATCGGACCGCCGCGAGGTGATCCTGCGGACCCGTACCGCCTGCGAACTGGCCGAAATCAGCTACGAGCGCCTGCACCAGCTGTTCCTCGGCCCGCTGTCCGCCGACGCCCCGCGCCTGCTGTACGCGCTGGGCCAGCAGATCTCCAAGCGCCTGCTCGATACCAGCCGCAAAGCCAGCCGCCTGGCATTCCTTGACGTTACCGATCGAATCGTGCGCACACTGCACGATCTGGCGCAGGAACCGGAAGCGATGAGCCATCCGCAGGGCAGCCAGCTGCGCGTGTCGCGCCAGGAACTGGCCCGCCTGGTCGGCTGCTCGCGCGAAATGGCCGGCCGCGTGCTGAAGAAGCTGCAGACCGACGGCCTGCTGCATGCACGCGGCAAGACCGTGGTGCTGTACGGCACCCGTTGACCGTTGAGCACCCGGTGGGTGCGGACCTTGGTCCGCACTCCTTCGCGCGCTAGGCTCGGTGCATGGAACTGAGCAGCGAATTCTGGTGGTTCATCCTCATCGGCCTCGGCGCACAGCTGGTCGACGGTGCGCTGGGCATGGCCTTCGGCCTGGTGTCCTCGTCGGTGATGCTGAGCATGGGCCTGCCACCGGCGCAGGTCAGCGCCAGCATCCACACCGCCGAAGTATTCACCACCGGCGCCTCGGGCGTGTCGCACCTTGCCGCCGGAAATGTCGATAAGCGCCTATTCCTGCGCCTGGCCCTGCCCGGTGCGGTGGGCGGCGCGGTGGGCGCCTACGTACTCACCCAGATCCCCGGCGACATCATCCGCCCGTTGATCTACCTGTACCTGCTGGTGCTGGCGATCATCATCCTGGCCCGCGCCGCCGGCCGCTGGATGCCCAAGGGCGAAATCCGCCGGGTACCGGTGCTGGGCTTCTTCGCCGGCCTGCTGGACGCCAGTGGCGGCGGCGGCTGGGGCCCGGTGGCCACGTCCACCCTGCTTGCCCGCGGCGGCCAGGCGCGTACCACCATCGGCACGGTCAACGCGGCCGAGTTCATCGTCACCCTGACCATCTCGGCCACCTTCCTGCTGTCGATGGGCGTGCAGCACCTGCAGATCGTCGCCGGCCTGCTGATCGGCGGCATGATGGCTGCGCCAGTGGCGGCCATCCTGGTCAAGCGGGTGAAGGAGCGCTGGGTGCTGGTGGCCGTTGGCATGCTGGTGCTGGGCATCAGCCTGTTCCAGATCGGCCATGCGGTGTACGGGCACCTGTATCGCTGAGTCATCCCCTGTAGAGCCGAGCCATGCTCGGCTGATGGCGCACGGATACCGCAACGAAGAGCAGCCGAGCATGGCTCGGCTCTACAGCAGGCTCGGATCAGGCCTTGTCGCCGCCGCGGTCCACGCAGCCCCAGTTGAGGATGCGGGTACCGGCCGGCAGCACGCTGCGGAAGAAATCCACCTTGGAGCGCTTCGGGTTCACCACCACCGGCGCTTTCGCGGCCAGCAGCAGCGGCAGGTCGGCGGTGCTGTCGGAGTAGGCGATATCGATGTTGCCGTAACCGCGCTCGCGCAGCATGCGCATCTTTTCTTCGTTGTGGCAGTGGCGGGTCGGGCCGACGCCCCCCAGCCGCGGGCCGACCTCGGTGCCGATCACCGGCACGTCCTGGTGGGCCACGAAGGCCAGGATCGCGCGGGCCAGTTCCGGCGGCGCACCGGTGGCGACCACCACGCGGTCCCCCTTGGCGCGATGCGCCGCAAAGATGTCCAGCGCCTGCGGCAGCAGCTTGGCGCGCATCTGCGCCTCGTTGCGCAGCACGTACGCGTCGATCACCTTGTTGAAATCACGCGCCCGGTGCAGGCCGAAACTGCCGATCCACACGTAAACCGAAATACCCGCTCGACGGGTCGGCAGCATCGCCACCAGCGGCCCGGCGATCGGCGTGACCAGCAGTGCGGCCAGCATGCGCAGCGGGTTGCGCTTGATCAGCGAGGCGAACAGGTGGGTGCCCGAATCGCCGTCGTAGAGGGTGTGGTCGAAGTCGAAGACCACCAGCGGCGCATCCTCGCGCGGCGTTGGATAGTGCGTTGTCATGCCGCGAAGAATAGCTGACGCAGGCCCTCGCCCGGCTCTTCCACGCGCATGAAGGCCTCGCCGACCAGGAACGCGTGGATGCCGGCGTCGCGCATCAGGGCCACGTCCTGCGGGCCGAGGATGCCGCTTTCGGTGACCAGCAGGCGATCACGCGGCACCGCCTTCTGCATGTCCAGGGTGGTCTGCAGCGACACCTCGAAGGTGCGCAGATTGCGGTTGTTGATGCCGATCATCGGCGCCGGCACCTGCAGCGCGCGCTCCAGCTCATCGATGTCATGCACTTCCACCAGCACGTCCATGCCCAGCGAAAGCGCCAGTTCGGACAGGGTGGCCAGCTGGGTGTCGTCCAGCGCGGCGACGATCAGCAGGATGCAGTCGGCGCCAAGCACGCGCGCTTCGTACACCTGGTAGGCGTCGATCACGAAGTCCTTGCGCAGCACCGGCAGCGTGCAGGCCTCGCGGGCCTGCTGCAGGTAGGCGTCGGCGCCCTGGAAGAAATCGACGTCGGTCAGCACCGACAGGCAGCTGGCACCGCCGAATTCGTAGCTGACGGCAATGTCGGCCGGGCGGAAATCCGGGCGGATCACGCCCTTGGACGGGCTGGCCTTCTTCACCTCGGCGATCACCGCCGGGTCGCCGTTGGCCACCGCCGCCTGCAGCGCGCGCACGAAGCCACGGACCGGCGGGGCGCTGGCCAAGGCGGCCTGCAGCTCCTCGAGCGGGCGCTGGGCGCGGCGCTGGGCTACTTCTTCGGCCTTGCGGGCCAGGATCGTCTGCAGGATGTCGCTCATCGTCGTCGCTTCGGTACTGGGGCGGTGAGGACGGCCATTATCGGCCATCGGGTGGGTCAGGCTGAACCGCGCGCTCAGGCAACCAGCGCGCGGGTGGTGTCAACGTACTGCTGCAGGCGCTGGCGGGCGCTGCCGTTGGCGATGGCGGCACGGGCGCGGGCCAGGCCGTCGCCGATGTCGCTGGCCACGCCGGCCACGTACAGCGCCGCGCCCGCGTTGAGGGCAACGATATCCAGCGCCGGGCCGGGTTCGTTGTCCAGCACCGCGCGCAGCAGGGCAATGGACTGCTCCGGGCCATCCACGCGCAGGTTGCGGCTGGCCGACATGGCAATGCCGAAGTCTTCCGGATGGATCTCGTACTCGCGCACCTTGCCGTCGCGCAGTTCGCCCACCAGGGTGCCGGCGCCCAGCGAGATCTCGTCCATGTTGTCGCGGCCCCAGACCACCATGGCGCGCTCGGTGCCCAGTTCGCGCAGCACGCGCGCCTGGATGCCTACCAGATCGGGATGGAACACGCCCATCAGCACCGCCGGCGCGCTGGCCGGGTTGGTCAATGGGCCGAGGATGTTGAAGATGGTGCGCACACCCATTTCGCGGCGGACCGGGGCCACCACCTTCATCGACGGGTGATGGATCGGCGCGAACATGAAGCCGATGCCGGTCCGGTCGATGGCCTGCGCCACCTGCTCCGGCTGCAGCTCGATCACCGCGCCCAGCGCTTCGAGCGCATCGGCGCTGCCTGACTTGGACGACACGCTGCGGTTGCCGTGCTTGGCCACGCGCGCGCCTGCGGCGGCGGCGACGAACATCGCGCAGGTGGAAATGTTGAAGGTGTGCGAGCCATCGCCACCGGTACCGACGATATCAACCAGGTTCGTGGTGTCGGCCACCGGCACTGGCCGGGCGAATTCACGCATCACGGTCGCCGCCGCGGCGATTTCGTCCACGGTCTCCTTCTTCACGCGCAGGCCGGTGAGGATCGCCGCGGTCATCATCGGCGAGACATCGCCGCGCATGATCTGCCGCATCAGGTCGACCATTTCGTCGAAGAAGATTTCGCGGTGCTCGATGGTGCGGTGCAGGGCTTCCTGGGGGGAGAAGCTCATGGGAATGCTCCTTGGATCAGGCCGCCGGACGCTGCAGGAAATTGCGCAGCAGGGCGTGGCCGTGTTCGGTGAGGATGGATTCGGGGTGGAACTGCACGCCTTCCACCGGGAACTGGCGGTGGCGCAGGCCCATGATCTCTTCGATCGAACCGTCGTCGTTCTCGGTCCAGGCGGTCACTTCCAGCACGTCCGGCAGGCTGTTCTTGTCCACCACCAGCGAGTGGTAGCGGGTGGCCTGATAGCGGTCCGGCAGGCCGGCGAACACGCCCTTGCCTTCATGGCGGATCGGCGAGGTCTTGCCGTGCATGATGTTGCCGGCACGGATGACCGTGCCGCCGTAGACCTGACCGATGCCCTGGTGGCCCAGACAGACGCCGAGAATCGGCGTGGTCGGGCCCAGCCGCTGGATCAGTTCCAGCGACACGCCCGCTTCGTTGGGCGTGCACGGGCCGGGCGAGATGACGATGCGCTCGGGCTTCTGCGCGGCGATCTCGTCCACGCTCATCGCATCGTTGCGCACCACCTTGACCTCGGCGCCCAGCGTCTGCAGGTACTGCACGAGGTTGTAGGTGAAGCTGTCGTAGTTGTCGATCATCCACAACATGGTCAGGTTCCGTCGCTTATCAGGAAAATGGCGTATACGTTTTCGGTGTAGGTGATGGGGCCGGCTTCCACCGACTCGCGCAGGCGGGAGCCCGTGCTCTCGATGCTGTTCATCGGTGCCTCGGGCGCGGGCGGCGAAGGCGGCGTCACCAGTTCCCCGCTGCTGGGCCAACTGCCCGCCTGGATGCCATAGGCGAAGTTCGGCGCCACGTCGGAAATGCTGTACAGACCGCGCAGCTGGGTGCCGTAGGCCTTGGCCAGGCCCTGCGCGGACTGGCGGGTCTGGGCCGCCGCCTCGCCCTTGAGTTCGCGACGCAGCGCCACTTCACCCGAATACGTCGGAGCCACGCTGCTGACCTGCACGTTCTCATTGGCCTTCAGCGCCCCCAGCACGTCCTGCATCTGCTGGACGCTGGCGAAGCTGGCGCGCAGTTGGCGTGACACGCGGGTGCCGATGAAGACCTGCCGGTTCTGCTCATAGCGCGTTGCAGGACCAATCCGCAGGTTGTCCGCGCGCACGCTGCCGTCCACCGCCTTGTGCTGCTTGAACAGTGCCAGCACGCGGGCAACGTTGTCCTGCACGCGGCGGCGCGCGGCGTCGGCGTCCATGTCGGTCTCTTCGATGTTCAACTGCAGGCCGAACCGGTCCGGCATCACCACGCGGCGCGCCTCGCCCTTCACCAGCAGGTGCGGCTGCGAGGGAATGGTATTGGCCTGTGCCCACGCAGACGGGGCCACCGTGGCCAGCAGTGACGACCACAGCAATGCGCTCAGCAGCTTCATGCGGTACTCCTTGTCTTGAATGGGAACAGCAGGAGGTGCCGCGGCGCAGGCCACGGCACGGAAAGGCTCACAGGCCCTTGGCGGCCTGGGCGACGGCGCGGAACAGCGCGCGGCCCTTGTTCATCGTCTCGTCCCATTCCTTGTCCGGGTCCGAGTCGTAGACGATGCCGGCACCGGCCTGCACGTACAGGCGGCCATCCTTGATCACCGCGGTGCGGATCGCGATCGCGGTATCGGCATCGCCGTGCCAGCCGATGTAGCCGATGCTGCCTGCGTACACATTGCGCTTGATCGGTTCCAGTTCGCGGATCACTTCCAGCGCGCGGATCTTCGGCGCACCGCTGACCGTACCGGCCGGGAAGGTGGCGCGCAGCACGTCGGCGTAGCTCAGGCCCGGCTGCAGCTGCCCGGTCACTTCGCTGACGATGTGCATGACGTGGCTGTAGCGTTCGATCACGAACTGCTCGCCCACTTCCACGGTGCCGGCCTTCGAGACGCGACCGGCATCGTTGCGGCCGAGGTCGATCAGCATCAGGTGCTCAGCGCGCTCCTTCGGATCGGCCAGCAGCTCGGCTTCCAGCGCCAGGTCCTGCTCGACCGTGGTACCGCGCGGGCGGGTGCCGGCGATCGGGCGCACGGTGACTTCCCCATCCTGCAGGCGCACCAGGATTTCCGGCGAAGAACCGACCACCTGCAGGTCGCCAACATCGAGGAAGTACATATACGGCGACGGATTCAATGCGCGCAGCGCACGGTACACATCCACCGGGCGCGCCTTGAACGGCACGCTCAGGCGCTGGCTCAGCACCACCTGGAAGATGTCACCGGCGCGGATGTATTCCTTGCTGCGCTGGACCGCATCGACGAAGCCTTCGCGGGTGAAACCGGAGACGAAATCGGACTCGTCCAGCACGTCGCTGTTGAGCGGTGCCGGATAGCCCGCACCCGGCGCCCGCAGCTTGGCTGTCAGCGCATCCAGGCGCGCCTGCGCCTGTTCGAAGGCACCGTCGATACGCGGGTCTGCGTGCACGATCAGGTACAGGCGGCCCTTGAGATTGTCGAACACCGCCAGCTCGTTGGAGTCCAGCAGCAGGATGTCCGGGGTGCCCAGCTCATCGCGACCGGCCGGCGATGCCAGGCGCGGTTCGATGTAGCCGATGCACTCGAAACCGAACCAGCCGACCAGACCGCCAGTGAAGCCCGGCAGGCCTTCCAGCTTGGGCACCGAGTGGGCGCTGCGCAGCGCCTCGACTTCGGCGAACGGGTCGGCCACCTCGCGGGTGTCCACCACCTGCCCGTCCTCGCGCACGGTCAGCGTGTGGCCGTGGAAGGCGTACACGCGGCGCGCCGGCAGGCCGATGATCGAGTAACGACCAAAGCGCTCGCCGCCTTCGACGGATTCAAACAGGTAGGTATTGGGGCCGTCGGCGAGCTTCAGATAGACCGAAAGCGGCGTGTCCAGGTCGGACAGCACTTCGCGGACAACGGGAATATGGGTGTGGCCTTCAGCGGCCTGCAGCTGAAACTGAGCGTGCGAGTTCAAGACGACTTTCCTTCCGGGACACAGCGTTATGGGGGCGGACGACGGCAACGGGCCACCATCGCCACCAACGGCGTGCGGAAGAAAGGGTATGCGGGGTCGTCAGGCTGGACACCCCTTGACTGTATCGCAGGATAGGCGGGAGGGGAACCCTGGGAAACTGAACCACGGCAAGCACGGGGCCGGTGATGGGGGCTGTGGCGGCTACCGGCGCGGGAACCAGTAGAGTCGACTGTTAGTCGACTTGCGCGCGAAGCGCGGGGTTTTACGTCGTCGGAACGAAAAGCAGTCGACTAACAGTCGACTCTACCCCCCTGCCCGGCCAGCAACGGGCAACCGGCGGGCAGATGCATGCGCACCCGGCCCGCCACGCAGTCGATGCGGAACCGCTGGGCCTGCACCGGCTCGCCATCCAGATTGAGAGTCAACGAGCGCTGCGATTCGATCTGCAGCCACGGCAGCCGCGCGCGCGTGGCCAGCTGTTCCAGCGCCGCCTGGGTGCCGGACTTCAGCATCTGGCCAAGGGTGGCGGTGACTTCGCCTTCCAGCTCCGGAAGCACCGTCACATCCAGCAGCCCATCATCGATCAGTGCCTGCGGGCACAGCTGCTGGCCGCCACCGGCCTGGCGACCGTTGCCGATGCCCAGGGCGATGAAGTCGCCTTCCCAAGCGAAGTCCGGCCCCGACAGGCGTGCGTTGATCGACTCGATGCGGCCGAGCTTGGCGATGCCGGTGATCACATAGGCCAGCCCGCCCAGCATCTTTTTCAGGCCGGCGTCGGTCTCCACGGTGACCTGCGTGCCGAAGCCACCGCTGGCGAGATTGGCGCACCACCACGGCGTGCCATCGGCGTCCACGCGCAGCAGATCGATGGCACGCGGCGCGGTCTGCCCGATCAACGCGAAGGCCTCCTTCGGTTCGGTGGGAATGCCGGCGGCGGTGGCGAAATCGTTGGCGGTGCCCATCGGGATCAGGGCCAGCGAGGGCAGCGCATCGGCCGGTTCCTCGCGATGCGCCAGTGTTTCCGCGACCGCGCTGAGCGTGCCATCGCCACCAGCAGCAACGATCACATCCACGCCGTGATCAATCGCCTCGGCCACATAGCGTTCGGCGTCGCCGTCCTCCCAGGTCACCCGTACTTCCAGCTGCACACCCTGCCCGCGCCAGTGGCCAACGGCCTCACGCAGGTCATCGTTGCCCGCGGATTTACCGTTGAGGATCAGGCGCCAGCGCGGGGTGGTCATGCGATGCTTCCAGAGTGGGGCCGCACAGGCTATCAATCACGCGTTCGCGGCCAGTGAACGCCACCGCCTGGAAGCAGTAGATCCACGCCAGGCGTGGATGATGGTGAAAGGGAGCCGACGCGGTGCCACAACCGCCATGTCATGCAGATGTCATTGCCGGCCCGGAGAATGGAAGGCCATAGCAGGGACGACGGATGGAGGCAGGATCAGCCTCCCACGCATGCAGCGAGGCCACGCCAGTGATTGGCGTGGCTTTTTTTCGAGGTCCGCAGGGAGTGCGAACCAAGGTTCGCACCCACCGGGTTAGGTTGGCCCCAACCACACACCTCACCCGTTGGCGAAATCGTGCAGCGCCTGGCCCTGTAACCGGTACACGGTCCACTCGTCCTGCGGCTTCGCACCGGCGGCGGTGTAGAACTCGATGGCCGGGGTATTCCAGTCCAGCACCGACCATTCAAAGCGACCGCAGCCCTCGGCCACGGCCTGGCGCGCGATGTACTTCAGCAGTGCCTTGCCGGCACCAGCGCCGCGCTTTTCCTGGCTGACGTAGAGGTCTTCCAGGTAGATGCCCTTGCGGCCCAGCCAGGTGGAGTAGTTGTAGAAATACACGGCATAGCCGATGGCCTCGCCGTCGGCTTCGCAGATCAACGCGCGTGCGGTCGCATCGGCGCCGAACAGGCTTTCGGCAATACCGATCTCGTCGGTCTGCACCGAGTGCTCGGCCTTCTCGTAGATGGCCAGCTCGCGGATGAAATGCAGGATCAGGCCAGCGTCGGCCGCGGTGGCCGGACGGATGTTCAACACGGCCACCGTGCTCATGGTTCAGCCCCTTGCCGCAGCAACGTTCGCGCGCATCTGCGCGATCACGTCCTGGTAGCTGGTCCTGGCGTTGAAGATGGCCGAACCGGCAACGAAGGTGTCGGCGCCGGCGGCGGCGATCTCACCAATGTTGTCGGCCTTCACGCCACCGTCGATCTCCAGGCGGATGTCCTTGCCGCTGGCATCGATCTTCTGGCGCACCACGCGCAGCTTGTCCAGCGCCGAGGGAATGAACGCCTGGCCGCCGAAGCCCGGGTTGACCGACATCAGCAGCACCAGGTCCAGGTCGTCCAGCACCCAGTCCAGGATGTCCACCGGGGTGGCCGGGTTCAGCACGATGCCCGGCTTGCAGCCCAACGAGCGGATCAGCTGGATGGTGCGGTGCACGTGGCGGCTCGCTTCCGGGTGGAAGCTGATGTAGGTGGCACCGGCCTCGGCGAAATCGGGAATGATGCGGTCCACCGGCTCGACCATCAGGTGCACGTCGATCGGCGCGGTGACGCCGTGCTTGCGCAGCGCCTGGCAGACCATCGGGCCGATGGTCAGGTTCGGCACGTAGTGGTTGTCCATCACATCGAAATGGACCCAGTCGGCGCCAGCGGCGAGGACGTTGTCGACTTCCTCGCCGAGGCGGGCGAAGTTGGCGGACAGGATGGACGGAGCGATGAGGCAGTTGGGCATGGCCGGGCCTTGCAACGAGGGGAAAGAGGGTCAGCGCTTGCGCAGGGTCTTGATGCGGTCGTAGGCGGCATTGATCCGCCGCGACTTCTGCTCGGCCTGCTGCTGCAGCTCGGGGGCGGCGCCGCCCAGTTTGTCGGGGTGGTACTGGGAAATCAGCTTGCGGTAGGCGCGCTCGACCTCGGCATCGGTGGCCTCGGAGGTCAGCCCCAGCTCCCGGTACGGGTTCTCCTTGTTCAGGCGGAACCAGTCCGAGTCAAAGGCGTGGCCGATCAACAGGCCAACCACCGCGCCAAACAGCGGATTGGGCCGGAACAGCAGGGCGCCGGCGATGAATCCGAGCAGTTTTCCGTACCAGCGCATGGCGCTCCGGGGGCGGCCGACGAAATGGATGCTCATTTTACGTCACAGCGGGCCCGGACGGCTTTACACTAGGCCGCCCGCTGGTCAGCGGGCCCGCCGGGTCCGTTGGGCAGCCGTATCGACAACGCCCCAGGAGTGCCCGTGCCAACCACGCTGTTGCAATCCGATCTCCCCGGCCTGCCCTTGCGCCATCGCGGCAAGGTGCGTGATGTGTTCGATATCCCGCGCGAGCGGCTGCCCGCAGGGACCCCGCCGGGCGACTACCTGTTGATGGTCGCCACCGATCGCCTGTCGGCGTTCGACGTGGTGCTGCCCGACCCGATTCCGGGCAAGGGCGAGATGCTCTGCCAGGTGTCCAACTTCTGGTTCGCCAAGACCGCGCACCTGATGCCCAACCACCTGACCGGCATCGACGTGGCCAGCGTTCTGCCCGAAGGCGTGGACCCGGCCCTGTACGCCAAGCGTGCGGTGGTCACCCGCAAGCTGAAGCCGGTGCCGGTGGAAGCGATCGCCCGCGGCTACCTGATCGGCAGCGGCTGGAAGGACTACCAGCGCACCGGCAAGGTCAGCGGTATCGACCTGCCCGACGGCCTGCGCCAGGCCGAGCAGCTGCCGGAGCCGATCTTCACCCCCTCGACCAAGGCCGCCGTCGGCGACCATGACGAGAACATCGATTTCGATGCGATGGTGAAGCAAGTCGGTGCCGACCTGGCCGAGCGCGTGCGCGACGCCACCCTGCGCATCTACAAGTTCGCCGCCGACTACGCGCGCGAGCGCGGCATCATCCTGGCCGATACCAAGTTCGAGTTCGGTACCGACGCCGATGGCCGCCTGTACATCATGGACGAGATGCTGACGCCGGATTCCTCGCGTTACTGGCCGGCCGACGAGTACGAAGTGGGCACCAGCCCGCCGAGCTACGACAAGCAGTTCGTGCGCGATTACCTGGAGACGCTGGACTGGGGCAAGACCGCCCCGGGCCCGAGCATCCCGGCCGAGATCATCGAGCGCACCCGCGCCAAGTACGCCGAGGCGCTGCAGCGCCTGGCCGGGATCAGCGTCGACTGATCCGCCTGCGCCCCCGGCCGGAAAGGCTGGGGGCGTTCTGAAGGCGCGGCCGCCGACGGGGTGCATCGGCTGGGATGCGTTCGACTGGGATGAAATCGGCCGCGATACGGTCGACTGGGTAGAGTCGACTGTTAGTCGACTATCGCGCGCAGCGCGGGGATTTTCGCCGTCGAAACGAAGAGCAGTCGACTAACAGTCGACTCTACCCGGTCGGTCCCGCCCCATCGGTCCCGCCCCATCGGCCCCGCCCCATCGGCCCCGCCCGGTCGGCCCCGCCCGGTCGGCCCCACCCATCGGCCCCACCCCGTCGGTTCGACTCGGTGCGCCCCACCCCGTCGCTCACCATTCGCCGCCCCTCACCGCCTGGCCCCGGCGGGAGTATGCTGGCCGCATGCAGACCTCCACCGAGCTTGCGCGGCCGATCGACCGCTATTTCGCCAGCTACTCCGACGACCACCGCAATGTGATCAACCAGCGCATCCATGTGGTGGCAGTACCGGCGATCCTGTGGTCGGTGGTGGCCCTGCTGTGGTGCCTGCCGCCGCTGATCACCTGGTTCCAGTACGGCATCTGGTCGGCGTTCGCGATGTTCAGCGCCTGGTGCTTCTACAACAAGCTGTCGCGCCCGCTGGGCATCGGCATGCTCATCCAGTTCTTCGTGTTCGGTTGCCTGTGCCGCCTGCTGGAAGCAGAAATCGGCCTGCAGGCCCTGCGCTGGCTGGCGGTAGGCGTGTTCGTGGTGGCCTGGATCGCACAGTTCATCGGCCACAAGTTCGAGGGCCGCAAGCCCAGCTTCCTGACCGACCTGACCTACCTGCTGATCGGCCCGGCGTGGGTGATGGCCAAGTTCTACCGCAAGCTCGACTGGCGCTACTGACACGCCGGCAGCCGACAACGACCGTCGTTTCCTGAACGGGCAGATCCCGTCACCCTCACTCCACGGCGGCCCTGCCAGCCTGCGCCGGTGACCCGCTCCCCACTTCCCGCCCGTCGACGGCAGCCCCTGTGCGACAGGGCCTGCCGTCTCCCTGCGTGGGCGTAGGGTGATCCCCGAGGGCAGCCAGCGAGGGACCGCAGGAACGTGATGCTGCGCCGCAGAAAAAATGAATCAGCGGACGTTACATGCAATTGATCGCTGTTCGATGGGTTTCGGCGACATTTCGCAGCCTGTTATCCTCCCTGACCTGCTCGTGAATCATGGATTCCCTGCATGCTCCCCAGCCTGCCCCTGCTGCTGGCCCTGCCGTTCCTGATGGCAGCGGCTGTTGCGGCCTTCCCCCGTAGTTCGCGCTCGACTGCTGCCTGGCTGGCGGCGCTGGCGCCGTTGGGCGGGCTGGCCATCCTCGGCTGGCTGACCCCGTCCGTACTCGATGACCAGGTGGTCCGCACCCTGGTGCCCTGGCTGCCACAGATCGGCCTGGACTTCACCCTGCGCCTGGACGGGCTGGCCTGGATGTTCGCCGGGCTGGTGCTGGGCATCGGCGCACTGGTGGTGCTGTATGCGCGCTACTACCTGAGCCAGCAGGACAACGCGCACCGCTTCTACTGCTACCTGCTGCTGTTCATGGGCGCCATGCTGGGCATGGTGCTGTCGGGCAACCTGCTGTTGCTGATGATCTTCTGGGAAATGACCAGCATCAGCTCGTTCCTGCTGATCGGCTTCTGGTCGCACCGCCAGGACGCCCGCGAAGGCGCGCGCATGGCGCTGGTGATCACCGGCGGTGGCGGCCTGGCCCTGCTCGGTGGCGTGCTGCTGATCGGCCGCATCGTCGGCAGCTTCGACCTGGACGTGGTGCTGGCCGCCGGCGAGCAGATCCGCGCCAGCGCGCTGTATCCGTATGCCCTGTTCCTGGTGCTGGCCGGCATCTTCACCAAGAGCGCGCAGTTCCCGTTCCACTTCTGGCTGCCGCACGCGATGGCCGCGCCGACTCCGGTCTCGGCCTATCTGCATTCGGCCACCATGGTGAAGGCCGGCGTGTTCCTGCTGGCGCGCCTGCATCCGGCGCTGGCCGGCAGCGACCTGTTCTTCTACACGGTCAGCGGCATCGGCGCGCTGACCCTGTTGATCGGCGCCTGGAACGCGATCTTCCAGCACGACCTGAAGGGCCTGCTGGCCTATTCGACGATCTCGCACCTGGGCCTGATCACCCTGCTGTTCGGCCTGTCCACGCCGATGGCGGTGGTGGCCGGCGTGTTCCACATCCTCAACCACGCCACCTTCAAGGCCTCGCTGTTCATGGCCGCCGGCATCATCGACCACGAGACCGGCACCCGCGACATGCGCAAGCTGGGCGGCCTGCGCAAGCTGATGCCGTTCACCAGCGCGCTGGCGATCATCGCCTCGCTGGCGATGGCCGGCATTCCGCTGCTCAACGGCTTCCTGTCCAAGGAAATGCTGTTCGCCGAGGCGCTGACCGCCGGTGGCGGCCCGGGCGCGATGCGCACCGCGGTGTCGATCGCCGCGCTGCTGGCCGGCGTGTTCGGCGTGGCCTACAGCCTGCGCTTCGTGCACGACACCTTCTTCGGCCCTGGCCCGCACGACCTGGACCGCGTGCCGCACGAGCCGCCGCGCTGGATGAAGGTGCCGGTGGAACTGCTGGTGGTGATCTGCGTGGCGGTAGGCATCGCCCCGGCACTGACCGTGGCGCCGGTGCTGCATGCCGCCGCGGCGTCGATCCTCGGCAATGCCATGCCCGAGTACAGCTTGGCGGTGTGGCACGGCTTCAACCTGCCGCTGGCGATGAGCGCGATCGGCGTGGTCGGCGGCGTGGCGCTGTACTTCGGCCTGCGCAAGCTGATCAACCTGCACGGCGTGGAAACCCGCACCACCGGCCGCAACGTGTTCCATGCGCAGCTGGATGCGATTTCCGCGCTGGCCATGCGCCTGACCAACGGCATCGCCAATGGCAGCCTGCAGCGCATGCTGCTGGGACTGGTGCTGGTGGCGATCGTGGTCGCTGCCGCACCGTTCGTGGCCAACCCGGCCTCGCCGAACTGGACCGCGCCGCAGCCGATCCCGCTGCTGGGCTGGGCGCTGTGGCTGGTGATGATGGCCTGTGCAGTCGCCACCCTGCGCGTCTACAAGCAGCGCCTGCTGGCGGTGCTGCTGGTCGGCGGCGTCGGCCTGATGGTGGCACTGACCTTCGTGTTCCTGTCAGCGCCGGACCTGGCGCTGACCCAGCTGCTGGTGGAGATGGTCACCCTCGTGCTGATGCTGCTGGGCATGAACTACCTGCCCGCGCAGTCCGGGCCGGAGCGACCGCGCTGGCGCAAGCGGCGCGACGCGGTGATCGCGATCATCGCCGGCGCCGGCCTCGGCGCACTGGCCTATTCGGCGATGACCCTGCCGCCGAACACCATGGCCGGCGAACTGCTCGCCCGTGCCCTGCCCGAGGCGTACGGCCAGAACGTGGTCAACGTAATCCTGGTCGACTTCCGCGGCTTCGATACCTTCGGCGAGATCACCGTGTTCGGCATCGCCGCGCTGGTGGTGCACGCGCTGCTGCGACGCACGCGGATGGCCCCGGAGCAGATCATGCCTGGCCCGCCGATCAAGCTGCCGGTACCGGCCGATCTGGCGCAGATCATGTTCCCGCTGACGCTGACCGTGTCGATCTTCCTGTTCCTGCGCGGCCACAACGCGCCCGGTGGTGGATTCATCGCCGGCCTGGTACTGGCGGTGCCGCTGCTGATCCAGTACGTGATCCAGGGCACTGCGTCGGTGGAATCGCGCTTCGGCTTCGACTACATCCGCTGCATCGGCATGGGCCTGCTGATCGCCCTGCTCAGCGGCAGCGCCTCGATGCTGTTCGGCGTACCGTTCCTGACCAGTGGCCACCTGGACCTGCACCTGCCGCTGATCGGCGACGTGCCGCTGGCCAGCGCGATTGGTTTCGACATCGGCGTCTACCTGGTGGTGTTCGGCGGCGCCATGCTGATGCTGTCGATGATGGGCACGATCAAGCCCTCGCGTACCCGTACCGCCCGCAAGGGTGAGATCGACCTGCAACGCCGTTCGGCCCGCACCGGGGAGATGCACTGATGGAACTGGCCCTGGCTACCGCGATCGGCGTGCTGACCGCCATCGGCATCTACCTGCTGCTGCGTGCGCGCAGCTTCGATGTGATCCTCGGCATGACCTTCCTGTCCTACGCCACCAACCTGCTGATTTTTGCCGGTGGCCGCGTGGTGCTGGGCAAGGCGCCGGTGCTGCAGGAAGGCGTGGACAGCCACCTCGGCAACTACACCGACCCGCTGCCGCAGGCGCTGGTGCTGACCGCGATCGTGATCGCGTTTGCGATGACCGCGGTGAGCATCGTGCTGGCCATGCGCAGCCGCAGCGACAACCACAGCGACCACGTGGACGCCCACGAGCCCGACGACGACCTGCAGGATGAGAGCGTGCCGCCGCGCCAGGGCGAGGACCGCGCATGAACCATCTGGTGATCCTGCCGATCCTGATTCCGCTGCTGGGTGCTGCGCTGTCCCTGTTCGTCGAACACCGTCGCTACGGCCCCAGGGTGCAGCGCGCGGTGGCCTGGACTGCGCTGTCGGCGCTGGCGCTGGCGGTGGGCCTGCTGTTTGCCAGCACGGCCAGCGGTGACATCAACGTCTACCTGCTGGGTGACTGGCCGTCGCGGCTGGGCATCGCGCTGGTGGCCGACCGGCTGTCGGCGTGGATGCTGCTGACCACCCTGCTGCTGGCCATTCCCTGCCTGCTGCATGCCTGCTCAGGCTGGGACCGCCGCGCGCCGCACTTCCATGCGCTGTTCCAGTTCCAGCTGGTGGGCCTCAATGGCGCGTTCCTCACCGGCGATATCTTCAACCTGTTCGTGTTCTTCGAGGTGATGCTGATCGCCTCCTACGGCCTGCTGCTCAGCGGTGGCCGCGGCCTGCGCATGCGCATCGGCCTGCACTACGTGGTGTTCAACGTCACCGCCTCGACCCTGTTCCTGATCGCGCTGGGCCTGCTGTACGCCTCGCTGGGCTCGCTGAACATGGCCGAGCTGTCGCAGCGCATCGCCGAGGTGCCAGCGGCGCAGCTGACCCTGGTGAAGGCGACGATGGGCCTGTTGCTGCTGGTGTTCTGCGCCAAGGCTGCGCTGATGCCGCTGTACCTGTGGCTGCCGGAAGCCTATTCGCGCGCACCGGCGGCGGTGGCCGCGCTGTTCGCGATCATGACCAAGGTCGGCCTGTACTCGGTGCTGCGCATCCAGATGCTGTGGTTCGGCGATGACGCGGGCGCGATGGCCGGCTACGGCCGCGACTGGCTGCTGTGGGCCGGCGTGGCAACGCTGGTGCTCGGCGGCCTCGGTGCCTTGGCTGCGACCCGCCTGCGCGTGCTGATCTCGTACCTGGTGATCGTCTCGGCGGCCACGCTGTTCATCGCCTTCTCGGTCGGCACCCCGCAGGTGCTGTCAGCCGGCCTGTATTACCTGCCGCACAGCAGCTTCGTGGCCGCTGCGCTGTTCCTCATTGCCGATCTGATCCGCCGCCGCCGTGGTGGCGCCAGCGATCGCAAGGAGGTGGTGGCACCGATGCCGGGCAAGGAAACGCCGGCGGTGCTGTTCCTGATCGGTGCGGTATCGGTGGCCGGCCTGCCGCCGCTCTCCGGCTTCCTGGCCAAGGCCGCGCTGCTGGCCGGCATGCCGGCGCAGTACACCGGCCCGGTCTGGACCGCGGTGCTGGTCAGCAGCCTGCTGGTGATCATGGGCCTGACCCGCGGCGGTATCCGCCTGTTCTGGCGCGTGCCGCCGGTCGATCCGGAGGCACCGAAGCCGCGCAAGGCACGCCTGCGCCGGGTCGAGTTGTACGCCGCCTGCATCCTGCTGGGCTACGGCATCGGCATGACCCTGGCCGCCGCCCCGCTGATGCGCTACACCGACGCCACCGCTGCACAGCTGCTGCACCCCAGCGAGTACGTGCAGCAGCTGCGCGCGACCACGCCGGAGATCCGCCAGCCATGACCGCCCAGCGCTCCCTGTTCCGCCGCGTCATTCCCTCGCCGATGCTCAGCATCATGGTGGTGGCGTTCTGGCTGCTGATGTCCGACAGCTTCACCCTCGGCCAGATCGTGCTGGGGCTGATATTGGGCGTGGTGGTGCCGCTGTTCGCCGCACGCCTGGACCGCGAGTTCGCCCGCATCGGCACGCTGCGCCCGCTGCCCAAACTGCTGTGCGTGACCCTGTGGGACATCCTGATGTCCAACATCCGCGTCGCCCTGCAGGTGCTCGGCCCGGAGAAGAACATCCATCCGGGCTTCATCTGGCTGCCGCTGGACATCGCCAACATCCACGGCATCGCCGCGCTGACCAGCATGATCACGCTGACCCCGGGCACGGTCTCGGCCGCGCTCAGTGACGACCGCAAGTTCCTGCTGGTGCATGTGCTGCACCTGGAGGACCCACAGGACCTGATCGATACGATCAAGCGCCGTTACGAGGCGCCGTTGATGGAGATCTTCCCATGACCGGTTTTGAAGTCATCCAGACCACCCTGGTGGTGTGCATGCACGTGGTCGGCCTGGCCATGCTGCTGGCCACCTGGCGCCTGCTGCGCGGGCCGACCGTGCCCGACCGCATCCTCGCGCTGGACACCCTGTCGGTGACCGCGATCGCCGAGCTGATGCTGTTCGGCATGTACCTCAACTCGCCGATCTACTTCGAGGCGGCGCTGATCATCGCCATGCTCGGCTTCGGCAGCACCGTGGTGCTGAGCAAGTTCGTGCTGCGCCGGGACATTGTCGAATGATCACCTTCATCCAGATCGCCCTGTCGGTGCTGCTGCTGTTCGGCTGCTTCTTCATCCTGGTCGGCGCACTGGGGCTGGTGAAACTGTCGACGTTCTTCAAGCGCCTGCATGCGCCCACCAAGGCCAGCACGCTGGGCGTGGGCTGCGTGCTGGTGTGTTCGGTCTGCTACCACATCTTCCTCGGCCAGGACCCGCAGCCGCGCGAGCTGCTGATCACCGTGTTCCTGTTCATCACCGCGCCGATCAGCGCACACATGATGGCCAAGGCCGCGCTGTCGCTGCTGATGGAAACCCGCCCCAGCCTGCCCGGCAACGAGCCGGCTGCTGAAGAGCAGCTGCCGCCGCCGGAGCCGGTGCGCGAGGAAGAAGGTTCACAGAGCCGGTAAATCCGGTAGAGGCCGACCTTGGTCGGCGCAGTGTTTTGGCGAGTGCCAACCAAGGTTGGCACCCACCGGATGATCGGTGGTAGGTGCCGACCTTGGTCGGCACGGCACCAACCGCATCCACGCATGGCGTGGATCTACATGGCCGGGGCGCCCACCAGCAGCAGCTCCAGCACGAACCAGCCGACGAAGGCGACCAGCAGGATTGCGCCTTCGCCGCGGCTGACCTTCAGGTCACCGCGCAGCATCGGGTACAGCACCAGCGCGAACGCAAGCAACGCGGGCAGTTCCAGGCGTACGAACGAGGCCGGCAGTGCGAGCGGCTGCAGCACCGCCATCGCGCCGATCACCAGCAGCAGGTTGACAGCGCTGGAACCCAGTACGTGGCCCAGCACCATGTCGCCATGCCCGCGGCGCGCGGCGGCGATGGCGGTGGCCACTTCCGGCAGCGCGGTGCCGATCGCCACCGGCAGCAGGCCGACCAGCAGCGGCGTCCAGCCCAGCGCAGCACCGAAGTCGGCGGCAGCCCCCACCACCAGGCGCGCACCCCAGTACAGCGCCAGCGCCGCGATCAACACCCTCAACACGTTCAACGGCAGGCTGGTGCGGCTCAGCGCGGACTCGGCGATGACCGCCTGCACCTCGGCGTTCTCGCTGCGACCACGGCGCAGCAGCACGACCTGCATGACGATGAAGCCGGCCACCAGCACGCCACCTTCCCAACGCGCCAGGCGGCCATCCAGGCCGAACAGGATCAGCAGCATGCCGGCCGCCAGCAGCGACCACCACAGCACCGTCTGCAGGCGTGCGCGCAGCAGCAGCGGCGCGGCAAGCGCCGCCATGGCCAGGGTCAGGCCGAGGTTGGCGATGCTGCTGCCCACCGCATTGCCCAGCGCCAGTTCCGGCTGGCCCACCGCCAGTGCCCGCGCGTTGACCGCCAGTTCCGGCAACGAGGTGGCTACCCCGAGCAGCAGCAGGCCCGCAGTGAAGGGCGTGGCCCCGAAGCGTTGGGCCAGGCCGGACACGGCCTTGACGATGGAGTCCCCGCCCAGCGCCAGCAGCAGCAGGCCAAGCAGGAACCAGGCAATGGCAATGGCGATCATCGAGCACTCCCCCAGCGGTCGTGGCGCGATTCTACGCTGGGCCCGCGCGCAGGGCTGGGCCGTGGATCAAGGATCAGCCGCAGCCTTCCGCATAATCGACCTGGGGGGTCTTCCCGACCCGCCAGGTACCCACCCGGCCATCGGCACCGAGCGCGAAGTCGATCACCGCCCCGCCCTCCTGCGCCGGGCGAACGCGCAGGTGCTGGGCCTTCTCGTCGTACTTGTCAGGGCCGACATCGGCCCGCTCCGGGTACAGCACCTGCAGCTCACCCAGGGTCATGCCGACCTTGCCGCCGCCTGGTGCGGTGATGGCGGCGCTGCGCACGTCGTAGCGCACCAGCTTGCGGCCTTCGATCATCAGGCGCGGGTCCTCGGCATCCTGCGGACGCAGGAAGTAGCAGCCGTCGTTGCTGTCGTCGGCCGGCAATGGCTTGCCGGCAGCGTCGGTACCCAGCCCTTGCAGCGGCGTGTCGAAGCCACTGCGGACCTCGGCGATGCCGGCGCCCAGCTTCACGCCGGCGTAGCCATCCAGCCGCGCAGGGCTGTCGGTGCGGGGATCGGCCGGCGACCGGGTCGCCAGATCGGCATCGGCTGTGGCAGCAGCCGGCGTAGCGCCCTTGGCCGGAGCATCAGCAGGTGTCTCAGGCGTGCGGTTGCAAGCGGCAAGTGACAGCAACAACAGACCGGCAATCGGAAGGTGCTTCATCGGTGCGGTTCCCTGGCACGAAGGTAGCTGCACGCTAGCGCAGCACACGTGCAGATGCTGCATTGTCATCGCGGTTTCATCGCCTTCGTTCAGGCTTGGCGAGCACCGACCTGGCCGTCCCTTCCATGCAACCGCGCAAGACCGATCTCGCCCGAACCGCGCTGCAGGCCCACCGCGCGCCGCTGGACATGCGCCAGCGCCGGCTGCTGATCCTGTGCGACGGTCAGCGCGGCATCGCCGAACTGACCAGCCTGCTCGGCCCGGAGGCGCCGGCGATGGTCATCCAGCTGGTGCAGGCGGGTTATCTAAGCACCGGGCTGGCCACGACGACGCCCACGCCCTCCTCCAGAGCGGTCATCCCCCCCGAACCGGTTGCTGCAGCACCGGCACCCGCTGCAGCGCCTTCCATACCGGTCGAACGTCGCCGTTCGCTGGTGGCGGCGCGCATCTACGTGCTGGGCATCCTGGAGATGCAGCGGCATCCGCAGGCAGCGGCGCTGTTCCGCGACCTGCAGCAGGCGCGTGCGGAGGATGAGGTGCTGCAGCGGCTGCAGTCGGCGATGCAGCTGCTGCCCGCGCTGACTTCGGATGGCTATTGCCAGCGCGTGCGCCAACGCCTGCTGGAGGCGTTGCCGCTGGAGCATTGCGGCGCCTTCGCCGAGGTGGCGTAAGCGCAGGTTCCTGCCCATCCGGGCCGACCAGCGGTCGACCCCGACCGAAGGCCGCGTTCGGTAGATCCACGCCACGCGTGGATGCGGCCAGGATCCGTGCCAACCAACGGTCGGCACCTACCCACCTAGCGGGACGACCGGAAATTGTTGCGCAGGCCGTTCCAGCACTGCTGGTAATCGCCCTGGCGATGGCCGGCGGCCAGCGCCTGCGCGGTCGGGCGGATCACCCCGCGGGTCTCGAACATGAAGGCCATCGTGTCCTTGATCACATCGGCCTTGGACAGGTCGGCATTGGACGCCTTGTCGAAGGTCGGTGCATCCGGACCGTGGCCGCTCATGCAGTTGTGCAGCGACGCGCCGCCCGGCACGAAGCCTTCGGCTTTGGCGTCGTAGGCACCGTGCACCAAGCCCATGAACTCGCTGGCGATGTTGCGGTGGAACCACGGCGGGCGGAACGTGTTCTGCGCCACCAGCCAGCGCGGCGGGAAGATCGCGAAGTCCATGTTGCTGGTGCCCGGCGTGTCGCTGGGCGAATGCAGCACCAGGAAGATCGACGGGTCCGGGTGGTCGTAGCTGATCGAGCCGATGGTGTTGAAGCGACGCAGGTCGTAGCGGTACGGCGCGTAATTGCCGTGCCAGGCCACCACGTCCAGCGGCGAATGGTCGATCGGCGCACGCCACAGGCGGCCTTCGAACTTGGCGATCAGTTCGAAATCGCCATCCACATCCTCGAACGCCGCATGCGGGGTCTCGAAGTCGCGCGGATTGGCCAGGCCGTTGGAGCCGATCGGGCCCAGGTCGGGCAGCTTCAGCAGCGCGCCGTAGTTCTCGCAGATGTAGCCACGGCCAGGGCCATCGGGCAGCTCCACGCGGAAGCGCACGCCACGCGGAATCACCGCGATCTGCTGCGGTTCGATCTCGATCACGCCCAGCTCGGTCAGCAGGCGCAGCGCGCCCAGCTGCGGCACGATCAGCAGCTCGCCATCGGCGTTGTAAAAGTAGCGGCCGACCATGTCGCGGTTGGCGGCGTAGAGGTGGATGCCAACACCCGCGTGTGCATCGGGCGAGCCGTTGCCGCCCATCGTGTACAGGCCCTCGACGAAGTCGGTCGGCAGTTCCGGCAGCGGCAGCGGGCTCCAGCGCAGCTGGTTCGGCGAGGCCGGCTGTGCGCCGAAATCACACTGCAGCTGCGACTGCGCGAACGGGGTGAACTCGCCATGAGTCACCGCCGGGCGGATCCGGTACAGCCAGCTGCGGCGGTTGCTGCCGCGCGGCGCGGTGAAGGCGGTGCCGGTCAGCTGTTCGGCGTACAGGCCGTGGGCCACCTTCTGCGGTGAGTTCTGCCCGACCGGCAGCGCGCCGGCAACGGCCTCGGTGGCGAATTCGTTGCCGAAGCCGGACTGGTAGCCGCGGGCGGTGATGGCGCTGGACATGGGGGCTCCTGGATACGGCAAAACCGGAACGGAAAGCAGCCGAGCATGGCTCGGCTCTACAGATGGACAGGCGCCGGGACTGGCCCGGCGCTGCTGATGACCTTACAGCACGCCGCGGCGGATCTGGTCGCGCTCGATGCTCTCGAACAGCGCGGTGAAGTTGCCTTCGCCGAAGCCTTCATTGCCCTTGCGCTGGATGATCTCGAAGAAGATCGGGCCGATGCAGTTCTGGGTGAAGATCTGCAGCAGCTTGCGCTGGTGGGTTTCCGGATCGGCATCGATCAGGATCTTGTTCTTCGCCAGGCGCGGCACGTCTTCACCGTGGTTCGGCACGCGCTGGTCGATCACGTCGAAGTAGGTCTCCGGCGTGTCGAGGAAATCCACGCCCTGCGCGCGCATGGCTTCGACGGTCTCGTAGATGTTGTCGGTGAAGCAGGCGATGTGCTGGATGCCCTCGCCCTTGTACGCATCCAGGTACTCGTTGATCTGGCTCTTCGGGTCCGACGATTCGTTCAGCGGGATGCGCACGATGCCGTCCGGCGCGGTCATCGCCTTGGACACCAGGCCGGTCTTCAGGCCCTTGATGTCGAAGTAGCGGATCTCGCGGAAGTTGAACAGGCGCTCGTAGTAATCCGACCACTGCTGCATGTTGCCGAAGTACAGGTTGTGGGTCAGGTGGTCGATGAAGGTCAGGCCGAAGCCCACCGGGTGCAGGTCGGCACCGGCGATCGGCTCGTAGTCGCCGTCGTAGATGCTGCCGGCCGCACCGTAGCGGTCGACCAGGTACAGCATGCAATCGCCGATGCCCTTGATGACCGGGGCGCTGACCGCCTTGCTGTCCGGCTTGAAGGCGATGGCTTCGGCGCCGTTGCCCAGCGCGGTCTGGTAGACCTCCTGGCCCGGCTTCTTGAAGCGGATGGCGAAGCCGCAGGCGCATGGACCGTGCTTCTCGGCGAAGTCGGCGGCGAACGAATCGGGGTCTTCATTGACCAGGAAGTTGACGTCGCCCTGGCGATAGACGGTAATCGGACGCTGCTTGTGCTTGAGCACCGCGCTGAAGCCCATCTTCCGGAAGTAGTCGTGCAGCTCCTGGCCACGGCCGGCCGGGGCGGCGAATTCGACGAACTCGAAACCGTCGATGCCCATCGGGTTCTCGAAGGTGGTGACCTGCATGCCGGGGTTGGGGTGCGAGGCGGTCGGGACTGCGGTATTCATGGCGTGGCTCCGAATCGGTACCGCATCGGTACAAACCAGGTGCGGGCAGGTAGGGACCCGGCGAGAATGCAGGGTCTGGACCTACCCCTTATAGTTACACTTGAAACCACCAGCAAGGTGCACCGCAACATGAGCCCCGCCGATCCTGCCTCGACCCGCCTGCGTGCCTCGCACGTCCTGCTCGACCTGGAACAGTTCCTGCCGTACCGGCTGAGCGTGCTGTCCAACCGGGTCAGCGGCAACATCGCCAAGCTGTACGGTGATCGTTACGGTCTGGCGATCCCCGAATGGCGGGTCATCACCATCCTGGCGCTGTACCCCGGCTCCTCGGCCAGCGAGGTCTCCGACCGCACGGCGATGGACAAGGTGGCGGTCAGCCGCGCCGTGGCCCGCCTGCTGGAGCGCGGCTTCATCAAGCGCGAGACCCACGGCGACGATCGCCGCCGCTCGGTGCTGGCGCTGTCGGCGGCTGGCTTCGAGGTGTACGAGACCATCGCACCGATGGTGATCGAGATCACCCGCAAGCTGATGTCGGTGCTGAGCGAGGAGGAGGAGCAGCTGCTGGAGAAGCTGATCCTGCGCCTGGCTGGTGATGGCCTGGAGCGGATGGGCGAAGGGGTGTAACCACGCCGAGCGCGGCGATTGGTAGATCCGCGCCCTGCATGGATGGCGATACGCCGGTGCGGCTTGGGTGGGGTCAGAGCCCTTTCCTACGGAAAGGGATCCGACCCAGGGGCGCGGGGTCAGCTCAGATGCTTGCGCCGTGCGTGGATCCACGGCACGGCCAGCGCCGCGATGGCGCCACCGGCGAAGCCGAGCGAGGCGGCAACTGTGGCCGCTTCGACCGCCCCCGGCAACGCCAGCGCCGCAGCCACCAACAGCAGCGACGGCAGGCCAACGAAGGTGCCCAGGAAGAAGTGCCAGCGCGGCGACCAGGTGTTGAGCTGCAGCAGGCTGACCGGCTGCCAGGCTTCGGAGGCGGCGTCCTCGGCGATCTTCGCCACCGCCTTGGCCAGATCCACTTCGGGCAGCGCGCGCCCCAGGCGTGCGCTGGCCAGCAGTTCGGCCACGGGGTCCACCGGGGGGAAGCTGGGCGGCCACGCCACCGGTGCCGGCACGCCGTAGGCGGTCAGCAGCGGCACGCTCAGCCAGGGTGCCACCAGCGGGCGCATGCGGCGGCGGCCATGCACGCACCAGATCTGTTGCTGGCCATGCGCGGTAACGCTGTACAGCGCCAGCTCGTTGGCAGGCGGATAGCCCAGCATGGTCACCCGCGCTGCCAGGCTGTCCTGGCCCATCGCACGCAGAAAGCCCGGGCGGCTGCGCCCTTCCTGCATCCACGCCAGGCCCAGTGCCCCCACCAGGTAGGCTTCTGCCACGTCCTTGCTGCCAGCGGTGGCGCGCTCATCACTGGCCAGGTACCAGGCCAGCGATTTCGGTTCGGACACATCGTCCAGGCCCCAACGGCTGTCGTCCCCCAACACATGGCGCACCGGCAGGCGCGCGGGCGCGGTCTCACCACGCTCGCCCGGTTGCAGGAACGGCAGCACGCCCTGGATGAAGGTGGACAGCTCGATCGCACGCACGCCGTGGCCCTGCCATTCCGGCGGCAGCAGCCCGGCCAGCTGGCCGTCGGCGGCCAGCGCGTCCAGTCGCGATTTCTGATCGACCAGCTTCTGCACTGCGCCCTTCAGCACCACGTTGTCGGGCAACGCGATCTGCGGCAGGCGGTGGCGTGGCGGCGCCAGTTCAACGGTGTCCGCGCCGGTGCCGGCGTCATCCAGCAGCGCTTCCTGCGGCGGCAGCGTCACGCCCTCGCCTGCTCCGGCCTCGGCCAGCTCACTGGCGGGTTCGGGCAATCGTTCGGCATGGTCGCTGTGCATGGGCGTTCCGGTAAGGGGCATCGACGGGATGTCGACTGAAGTCCTTGCCGGTAGCGGCGAGCGCGTAGCGAAATTGAGATGCTGATTCCGGGAATGTGACCGCACCCACAGTAGATCCACGCCATGCGTGGATGCGACCCGGTATCAGTGCCGAACAACCCTGCCGGCCAGCGGCCGGCACTACCGGTCAGGCGCCCATTGCTTCAGGAAGGCGCTCACCCGCGCAGGCTGGAATGCCTCGCCCCGGCGCAGCTCACCGGTGGCCTGCGAGACCAGCAGGCTTCCATCGGCATCGAGCACCAGCAGGCGTGGATAGTCGCGCTCCATCTCGGGGAACTGGGCGAAGAAGGCGGTGTTGGGCTGCTCGTCACTGGCGTTGACCTTTACCCACACGTAGTGGGCATCGCGGAAGCGGCGCAGGTCGCCGTTGCCTTCCACGATCTCATCCAGCGCATGGCAGCGGTCGCAGGCGGCATTGCCGACCTCCAGCAGGATGCGCTTCTTGCCGCGCTGGGCTTCCACCTTGGCGGTGGCCAGGTCATCGGCGGGGTCGCGGGCCGGGTCGAACTGCGCGCCGAGCCCGGCGATGGCGGCGATGTCCGCCGCCACCGGGGTGTTGCCCGAGGCCACCGGTTCGCTGGGGTCAGCGACCGGTGGCTCGGTGGGTCGGGTATCCAGGGGCTGCGTGGGCTCGGCGGCGGCAGGCGGTTGCGGTTGGGAACAGGCGCCGATCAGCGCCGCACAGACCACCACCACTGCTCCACCGAGCTTCATGCGCATGCCTTCTACCCTCTCATCGTTACTTGACGCCGTGCATCAGCTTGTTGATCAGCGGGGCGATCAGGAACAGCACCACGCCGGAGCCGATCAGGGCCCAGAACCCGAAGGTATACCCCTTCAGGGCCGACTCGACCGTCATGCCGCCTTCACCACTGACCACGCCGGCGAAGATGCCCGACAGGTTGTTGCCGATGCCGGTGGACAGGAACCAGCCGCCCATGCCGAAGCCGACCAGGCGTACCGGGGCCAGCTTGGTCACCATCGACAGGCCGATCGGCGACAGGCACAGCTCACCGACCGACTGGATGACGTAGACCATGAACAGGGTCCAGAACGGGATCTTGCCGTCCACGACCATCTGCGACAGGGCGAACATCAGCAGCGCGAAGGCGGCGCCGTTGAACAGCAGGCCCAGGCCGAACTTGCGCGGGATGGACGGATTGGCGCGGCCCATGGCCACCCAGATCCAGGCGATGATCGGCGCCAGGGTGATGATGGCCACCGAGTTGACCGACTGGAACCACGCGGTCGGGAAGGTCCAGTCACCGAACTGGCGGTTGACGATGTTCTCGGCCAGGAAGGTGAAGGAGCTGCCGGCTTGTTCGAAGAACATCCAGAACATCACGTTGAAGGCGAAGATGATCAGCATGGCGATCACGCGGTCGCGCTGCACCTTGCCCTCGCGGATGCCCTCCACGAGCAGCACCACGGCCAGCGCGGTGAACATCGCGCCCAGGATCCAGGCCAGCGCGGTAGCGCCGGTGGCCAGCAGGAAGTAGGCGATCGGAATGGCGACCACGGCACCGATCAGCACCATGATGATACGGCCGAAACCTTCAGCGCCGGCCGGCGGTGCACCGATGCCCTTCAGGCCGGCACGGCCGATGTAGAACCACACCAGCGAGATCAGCATGCCCACGCCCGAGGCGATGAACACGACCTTGTACGACGGCATTTCCGAGGTACCGAAGACCTTGCGGGCCAGGTACTCGGTCAGCACCGGGGCGATCATCGCGCCGATGTTGATGCCCATGTAGAAGATGGTGAAGCCCGAATCGCGGCGCTCGTCCTTCAGGCCGTACAGCTTGCCGACCATGGTCGAGATGTTCGGCTTGAACATGCCGTTGCCGACGATGATCGTGGCCAGGCCGAGCTTGAAGATGTGCTCCTGCGGCAGCGAGATCATGAACAGGCCGGCGGCCATGATGACCGCGCCGGTCAGGATCGAACGCTGGTAGCCCAGCACCCGGTCGGCCACGTAGCCACCGAAGATCGCCGCGGCGTACACCAGCGCCAGGTAGGCACCGTAGATGCGGCTGGCGTCGCCTTCACCGGCGGCGTTGCCGTTGTAGAACTGGGCGACGATGTACAGCACCAAGGCCCAGCGGATGCCGTAGAACGCAAAGCGCTCCCAGAACTCGGTCATGAACAGCATCCACAGTGGGCGCGGATGGCCCAGCGTGGTCTTGAAGTCCGGCAGGGCCGGCTCTGGGGTGTTCGCAGTGGCGTTTACGCTCATGCGGGTTTCCTGGTTCGGTGGATGACGAGCACGTCCGCTGTGCAGTTGGAGCAACGCGCGAGGATCACCGACTTCTGGCGTTCACGTCAAATACACGCCGTTTGAGGCAGGTGCCGGCCTGCTCGCTGAACTTGCATCTGAAACGATCCAGCCAATGGCCGCGGTCCAAGCTGAATACGGATCAGCCCTGCGCTGACGGGGGCCCGGCCTGCAGGCTGGTGCGCACCTGGAACAGCTCAGGGAAGAAGGTCAGTTCCAGCGCCTTGGCCAGGAAGCCCACCCCGGACGAGCCGCCGGTGCCGCGCTTGAAGCCGATCACCCGCATCACCGTGCGCATGTGGCGGAAGCGCCAGAGCTGGAAGGCGGTCTCCAGGTCCACCAGGTCCTCGCACAGCGAATACTCGCGCCAGTAGCGGTCGGTGTCCTGGTAGATGCGCTCGAAGACCGGCTGCAGTGCGTCGTCGGCCACGTGCGGCTGGGTCCAGTCGTGGTTTTCATACACAGCCGGTACGGCGTGGCCGAAGCGGGCCAGGTACTTCAGGAACTCCTCGTACAGGCTGGGCGCTTCCAGCACGGTGCGCAGCTGCGCCTGGCCCGCGGCGTCGTGCTCGAACACCTGCAGCATCTGCGCGTTCTTGTTGCCCAGCAGGAACTCGATGTAGCGGTACTGCAGCGACTGGAAACCCGACGAAGGGCCCAGCACGTCGCGGAAGCCCATGTACTCGGACGGGGTCAGCGTTTCCAGCACCGACCATTGCTCGGTGAGCTGGCGCAGCACCTGCTTGCTGCGCGCCAGCACCTTGCGGCACTGCCAGACTTCATCGCGCTGCAGGAAGCCGATTGCGGCACGCAGCTCGTGGCCCAGCAGCTTCAGCCACAGCTCCGAGGTCTGGTGCTGGATGATGAAGAGCATCTCGTCGTGGTGCGGCGGGTTGGACAGCGGCTGCTGCGCGCTGAGCAGCTGGTCCAGCCGCAGGTAGCCGCCGTAGGTCAGGCGCCCCTGCAGGTCGGTGTGGATGCCGGCTTCGAGATCGCGTTGGTTGTTGTCGACGGACATGGGTGCGGCCAGATCGGGGGCGGCAAGGGTAGCGCGTTGCCGCCGCGCTGGCAGCCGCCGGGTCCATACCGGGGCGTGCGGTTGGCCGTGGAGCATCGGCCGATGCCGGGCCTGCGCGTGGAACCCCACATGCCGTTGTACTGGCGGTCAGCCAGAGGCGTATTCTGATGCTTTGCAGCAACGACTGAATACGTTGTTGTTATTGGCCCCCCACCCGCCGGCAGGGGTAAAACGGGGAATCGCCGTGTTGCGGCGCAGGAAGGCTATTCCGTACGCGTTCCTTAACATGGCGATTCATATCATTTGTAACTTCTCTGTCGAAGGTGCAGTACGCAATGACGGTTGCCGCTGAATTCAAGATCGAATACCTGCAGTACCTGGACGCGGACGGCAAGCTCGTCCGCGATGACCTGCCCGCGTCGCTGCGCGACCCCAAGGTCCTGGTACCGCTGTTCAAGCAGATGCTGTACGTACGCACGTTCGACAGCAAATCCATCGCGCTGCAGCGCACCGGCAAGCTCGGCACCTATGCCGCCTGCCTGGGCCATGAAGCCGCGCACGTGGGCATCGGCGCTGCGATGCAGAAGGACGATGTGTTTGCACCGTCCTACCGCGAGTACGGCGCGATGTTCATGCGTGGCGTGCGTCCGCACGACGTGCTGATGTACTGGGGCGGCGACGAGCGCGGCAACGACTACGGCGGCAATGCGGCCAAGGACTTCCCGTTCTGCGTGCCGATCTCCACCCAGTGCCTGCATGCTGCAGGCGCCGCGCTGAAGTTCAAGCTCAACAAGGAACCGCAGATCGCCGTGGCGGTGTGCGGCGACGGCGGCAGCTCCAAGACCGACTTCTACGCAGCACTGAATTCGGCAGGCGCCTACAAGCTGCCGCTGATCCTGTGCATCGTCAACAACGGCTGGGCCATCTCGGTTCCGCGTTCGGCCCAGACCGGTGCCGAGACGCTGGCGCAGAAGGGGCTGGCCGGCGGCCTGCATTGCCTGCAGGTGGACGGCAACGACCTGATCGCGGTGCTGGCCGCCATGGAGCAGGCGCGCGAACGTGCGCTGGCCGGCGACGGGGGCACCGTGCTGGAACTGATGACCTACCGCCTGTCCGACCACACCACCGCCGATGACGCGCGCCGCTACCGCGACGACGCCGAAGTGAAGGATGCCTGGCAGCGCGAGCCGATGCTGCGCCTGCGCAAGTACCTGACCGCCGCCGGCGTGTGGAGCGAAGAAGAAGAAACCGCCTGGATCGCCGAGTGCGGCACGCGCGTGGACGAGGAAGTGAACCTGTACCTCAACACCCCGGTGCAGCCGGTCGAGGCGATGTTCGACTTCCTGTATGCCGATCCGCCGCCGGACCTGCTGGCCCAGCGTGCCCAGGCGATCGCCCTGGAGAAGCGCCATGGATGAGATCAAGAACGGCGCGCCCGGCGCGCACACCAACGCCGCCGACAGCGCTGCTGTCGCGCGCGGAGAAGAGAGCATGACCACCACGCCGATCACCCTCATCGAAGCCATCACCCAGGCGCTGGCCTGGGAGCTGGAGCACGACCCGTCGGTGCTGGTGCTGGGCGAGGACGTGGGCGTCAACGGCGGCGTGTTCCGCGCCACCGCCGGCCTGCAGCAGCGCTTCGGCTCCGAGCGCATCCTCGATACCCCGCTGGATGAAACCACCATCGCCGGCCTGACCATTGGCCTGGCCGCGCAGGGCATGAAGCCGGTGGCCGAAGCCCAGTTCGATGGCTTCATGTACCCGATGGTCGACCATATCGTCTGCCACGCCGCACGCCTGCGTTACCGCACCCGTGGCCGCCTGCACTGCCCGATGGTGCTGCGCGTGCCGTGGGGCGGCGGCATCCGCGCGCCGGAACACCACAGCGAAGCCAACGAGGCGATCTTCACCAACGTGCCGGGCCTGCGCGTGGTGCTGCCGTCCTCGCCGCAGCGTGCGTACGGCCTGCTGCTGGCCGCGATCCGCGAGCCGGATCCGGTGATCTACATGGAGCCCAAGCGCATCTATCGCCAGTACAAGGAGGTGGTCGTCAACGACGGCGAGGCCTTGCCGCTGGACGTCTGCTTCGTGCTGCGCGACGGTACCGACGTGACCCTGGTGACCTGGGGCGCGCAGGTGAAGGAAGCGCTGGAAGCGGCCGACAAGCTGGCCGGCGAAGGCATCAGTGCCGAAGTCATCGACGTGGCCACGCTGCGTCCGCTGGACTTCGCCACCATCGCCGAATCGGTGGCCAAGACCGGCCGCTGCGTGATCGTGCAGGAGGCCCCGAAGACCGCGGGCTTCGGCGCCGAGATCGCCGCGCGCCTGGCCGAGGAATCGATCTACGACCTGCTGGCCCCGGTCGAACGCGTTACTGGCTACGACACCCACATTCCGCTGTTCCGCCTGGAAATGAAGTACCTGCCGAGCGTTGAGCGGATCGTGGCTGCAGCCAAGCGCGCGGTGGCGGCCGGCTGACATGCGGGCCCGCCTTCTGGGGGCTTACCGCAGCCAGTATCCCAACCCGCTCCGGTTCCACACCGGCCAGATCGTCGAAGTAGGTGTCCGTGACGAGGAATGGCCGGCGTTTGCCTGGGTACGCACCAACGATGGGCGCGCTGGATGGGCGCCCGTCGCCTGGTTGCAGCTGCTGGACGAGGGTCGCGCCGAAGCACTGTGCGACTACGACGCCCGCGAGCTGGATGTGGAAAGCGGCGAGATGGTGAAGCTTCATCACGAACACGGTGGGTGGTGGTGGTCCGAGCGCGCCAATGGCGCGACGGGCTGGCTGCCGGCCCGCGAACTGGAACTGCTGGAAGAGAACTGCAAATGAGCCAGACCAAGAACTTCAACCTGCCCGACCTGGGCGAAGGCCTGCCGGACGCGACCATCGTCGAGTGGTTCGTCAAGGAAGGCGATGTGATCAAGCTGGACGAGCCGCTGGTCTCGATGGAGACCGCCAAGGCCGTGGTGGAAGTGCCCTCGCCGTTCTCCGGCAAGGTGCTGAAGCTGTCCGGCGGTGCCGGCGACATCATCCCGACCGGCTCGGTGCTGGCCAGCTTCGAACTGGACCCGAACCTGCCGCAACGCGCCGATGGCCAGGACACCGGCCACAGCCATGGCCATGCCGCACCGGCCGCTGCACCGACGCCGCCGCCGCTTCCCGCTGCCGCCGCACCGGTGGCCGCAGAAGAAGCCAAGCCCGCCGCAGCCGAGCGTGATGACGCCGGTACCGTGGTCGGCGCGATGCAGAGCTCCAATGCCGTGCATGCCGAACAGGCGCTGGCCGTCGGTGGCGTCAAGGCCGTGCCGGCGGTGCGTGCGATGGCGCGCAAGCTGGGCGTGGACCTGAGCCGCGTGCCAGCCACCGGCACCGATGGCGCCGTGACCATGGCCGACGTCAAGCAGGCCGCCGCCAATGGCACCGCCAAGCTCGGCGCCGCCCCGGCACCGGTCGCCGCCGCCGCGTATGCCGCACCGGCCCCGGCGCAGGTGTCTGCCCCGGTGCAGAGCGAAGCCCGCACCCCGCTGTCTGCCGCTGGCAAGCCGATGCGCACCCAGCCGCCGGGCGTGGTCGCCAAGGGCCAGCCGGAACCGCTGAAGGGCGTGCGCCGCAACATGGCGCGCGTCATGGCCGACGCGCACAGCAAGGTCGTGCCGACCACGCTGAACGACGACGCCGACATCCACGCCTGGCTGCCGGGCAACGACGTCACCGCGCGCCTGGTGCGTTCGATCGTGGTCGCCGCGCAGAAGGTGCCGGCGATGAACGCCTGGTTCGACGGTGAAGCGCTGACCCGCACCCTGCACGCGCAGGTGGACATCGGCATCGCCGTGGACACCGACGACGGCCTGTTCGTGCCGGCCCTGCGCAATGCCGACATGCTCGACGCACGCGGCATCCGTGAAGGCGTCAATCGCCTGCGCGAGCAGGTCGAATCGCGTTCGATCGCCGCCTCGGAACTGAGCGGCTACACCATCTCGCTGTCCAACTTCGGCATGTTCGCCGGCCGCTACGCGACCCCTGTCGTGGTACCGCCGTGCGTGGCCATCGTCGGTGCCGGCCGTGCCCGCCACCAGATGACTCCGGTGATGGGCGGCGTGGAAGCGCACAAGGTCATCCCGCTGTCGGTCACCTTCGACCATCGCGCGGCAACCGGCGGCGAAGCTGCACGCTTCCTGCGCGCGATGATGGACGACCTGGCGCTGGCCAGCTGATCCAGCTGATCGGTGGGTGCCAACCTTGGTTGGCACATGAGTTGGAGAAACGCCGGGCACTGCCCGGCGTTTTTTTTGTGCCCGCATCCATGCATGGCGTGGATCTACCAAATGCCTGCGATCAATCGCGAGCGACCATGCCCTCGGCGCGGCTGTAGACACGCAGGCGGTGCCCGTCAGGATCGGCACCGACGAAGGTGTAGCCAAACTCCAGCGTCACCGGCGCCTGCAGGATCTGCACGCCGAGTGCGTGCCACGCATCGTGCATCTGCTGCACGGCGTCGGGGTTGGCGACGACCATCGCCAGTTCGGCGGCACCGGCCTGCGTGGACACCGGCGGTTGCACGTCGTCGCGCTGCCACAGGCCCAGGGCAGCGCCATCGCCGAGCAGGAACAGGGCAAAGCCGGGCGACTGCTCGACCGGCGGTTTGCCGAGAATGCCGCTGTAGAAAGTGGCGCTGGCGGCGACGTCGCGCACGTACTGCAGCAGGGTGCTGGGCTTGAACATGGGGAAGCTCTGTTGTTGGGAGCGATCATGGTGGTATGGGCCTGCTGACAGATTCTGTCAGCAGATTCGACTGTCGGTGGATTCGTCTGTCGGTAGAGTCGACTGTCAGTCGACTGCTCTTCCTTCAGCGTGCTTGAAACCCCGCGCTGCGCGCGATAGTCGACTAACAGTCGACTCTACCCCGCCGCCCGCTCCCCGCTTCCCGCTGTTGCTGTGGTTATGAGCGATCCAGCCAGTCCGGTGCGATGCCCTGCGCTTTCTGCCAGCGTCGCAGCAGGGTGGCGCGTGGCACCAGGTAGTGATCCTCCAGCACGCGCACCTGACGGATGCGGTCGAGCCTGAAATGCCGGAAGTCCTCGCGACCTTCGCACCATGCCGCCAGCATCGGCACTTCATCGAAGTAACCCAGCGCGAACGGCCAGACGGTGCGCTCGGTACGCTGGCCCTGCGCGTCCTCGTAGCCGAACTTCAGGCGCTGCTGCGAACCGACAGCCTCTCGCACGGCCTGCAGACGAGCCGCGGGAACCTTGGCCGCGGCGCGCGACGGGCCCACGCGCAGGCCACTGTCACGCAGCGCTTCGCGCCGTGCTGCAGGCAACACATGGGCGATACGCGCCAGGGCATCACGGGCAGCCTCGGCCAGCGCAGGCTCGGTGCGCGCGGCGACCCAGCGCAGGCCCAGCACCAGCGCGTCGATCTCGGCCGGTGGCAGGGTCATGGGAGGCAAGGTATCGCTCGGCGCCAGCAGGTAGCCGACGCCGGCCTCGCCACGCAGGTCAGCGCCCTGCTCGCGCAGGGTCTCGATATCGCGGTACAGCGTGCGCAGGCTGATCCCCAGCGCGTCGGCGAGGGCCTGCCCGGCCACCGGACGTCGATGACGGCGCAGCAGCTGCAGCAACTGGGTCAGGCGCAGCGCACGTGACATCAGCCGACCAGCGCGCTCGATGCCACCACGTGCTCGCCCGGCTGCGGGGCCAACGCGGCCTCGACCAGCACCTTGGCGATTTCGGTAGCCGGATTGATCCGCCACGCCCGCGGCAACACCGGCCCCAGCGCGCCCAGCACCGTCAGCGCGAAACGCTCACCACGGCGCACCTCGTTGCGCTCGCCCCCGATCAACCCTGGGCGGACCAGGGTCAACGAATTGAAGCCCAGCGCGCGCAGGTCGCGCTCCAGCTCGCCCTTCACCCGGCTGTAGAAGATCGACGACTGCGGATCGGCACCGGCTGCGGAATTCAGCACATAGGCCTGCGCACCCTGCGCCTGCGCCAGGCGGGCGAACGCCAGTGGGTAGTCATGGTCGATGCGATGGAAGGCCTCGCGGCTGCCGGCCTGGGCAATGGTGCTGCCCAGCGCGCAGATGACCGCGTCCACGCGCGCCCACCCCGGTGCGGCCGGCAGCGCGTCGAAGGCCAGCACCGGGTTTTCCAGCGTCGCGCGGGTCAACGCCAGCGGGCGGCGGGTGGGTGCCACCACGGCGCTGCAGCGCGGGTCGTCCAGCAGCCGGGACAGGGTCAGCCCGCCGACAAGGCCGGTCGCCCCCAGCAACATCACGCGCATCACCACCTCCACTGCGGCATCCTGTCGCCCATCGTAGCCGTTCAAGCCATCGGCAGCCGCGCCGATATGCTGGAACCTGCCCCTGCCAGCCCCAGGATTTGCTCCATGACGGACCAGCCCGACCACCGCCCTGCCCCCGGTACTGCCCTTGGGCCGCCGGCACGCGTGCGTGCGGTGGTGGACGATGGGCTGGGTGACCGCGTGGTGCTGCAGGGCGGCGGTGGCGTGGCCCTGCAGCAACTGTTCGCAGGCGCCGACGCGCCGGAACCGCTGCTGGCGGCGTTCGCCAACGGCATGGCCACCCTGCCCGGCGAGCTGGGCGACATGGGCGACCGCCTGCAGTCGGCGCAGGCCAGCGCCGACTGGCCACGCTACGGCCGCGCGATGCGGCAGCTGATCGACAAGTACATCCGCACCATCGAGCAGCATTCCCCGGACGGGCAGCCGGAAAGCCTGCGCCTGTCCGAGCAGCTGCGGCTGCTGCTGGGTGGGGCGGTGGTAGCCCTGCTGCAGCACGACCCGGACCTGCGTGAGCAGGCACAGGCACTGGCCATGCGCTTGCGCCAGTGGCAGCCGGGCACGGCACTGGAACCGATCGAACAGGGCGTGCGCGAGCTCGGCCACCAGGTCGGCGTGCGCGCCGAGAGCTGGCAGGAGCAGCAGGCACTGCTGCTGGAACTGTTCGCGCTGCTGCTGGAGAACGTGAGCGAGCTGCTGGACGACCGCAGCTGGCTGCAGGGCCAGATCGCCGCAGTACGCCAGCTGCTGGACGGGCCGTTGGAGGCCGAGGCCGTCGAGCGAACCCGCGCCGAGCTGCGCGAAGTGATCTACAAGCAGGGCCTGCTGCGCCAGGGCATCGATGATTCAAAGGCGGCCATGCGCGGGCTGATGGGCGAGTTCATCGAGCGCATGGATGGCATGGCCACCAGCACCGGTGAGTACCACGACCGCATCGGCAGTTACGCGCTGCAGCTGCGCGAGGCGCGCAGCATCGCCGACCTCAACCAGCTGCTGCAGGAGGTGATGCGCGACACCGGCAAGGTGCAGCAGCAGGCTGCACAGGCCCGAGATCACCTGGCCAATGCGCGGCAGGAAGTGGAACGTGCAGAGCAACGCATTGCCGAGCTTGAGCAGGAGCTGCGTGCCGCCGGTGACCTGGCACGCATCGATCCGTTGACCCAGGCACTGAACCGTCGCGGCCTGGACGAACTGCTGCAGCGCGAGCTGGCGCGCGCCGCGCGCAACAACTCACCACTGGGCGTGGCGGTGATCGACCTGGATGATTTCCACCAGACCAACGACGCGCACGGGCACGCGGGTGGCGATGCGCTGCTGCAGCACCTGGTGTCCGTGTGCAAGCTGCTGCTGCGCGCCACCGACGGCATCGCTCGGCTGGGCGGCGACGAATTCGTACTGGTGCTGCCGGAAACCCAGGGCGCCGACAGCATGGCCACCGTGCAGCGCCTGCAGCGTTCGCTGGCACATCGCGTGCTGACCGTGCAGGACCAGCGCGTGCCGGTGCATTTCAGCGCTGGGCTGGCGCAATGGCAGCCCGGCGACGATACCGAGACCCTGCTGCGCCGCGCTGATGACGCGCTGTATGCCGCCAAGCGGCAGGGCAAGAACCGGGTGCAGGCGGGTTGATGATCCAGCGTGCGGACTCTGTAGCGCCCGAGCCCATGCTCGGGCGGCGGCGCGCAGCGCCGTAGAGCAGCCGAGCGTGGGCTCGGCTCTACATATTACTTACCGCGCAGCTTCTGGAACCCGGTCACCGCCGCCAGCACGATGGCGCCGGCGATGATGCCGACCACCATGTTGGCCGCAGCACTGATCAGCCAGCCCCACTGCCCTTCGCCGCCCAATGCCTGCACCGTGTGGTGCAGTGCCGGCACGTTGTGCACGAGGATGCCGCCGCCCACAAGGAACATGGCGATGGTGCCGGCCACTGACAGGAACTTCATCAGCCACGGTGCCGAGGCCACCAGGCCGCGACCAAAGGCGGCCACAGCCCCGCCCTTGCGCGAGAGATACAGGCCGACGTCATCAAGCTTCACGATGCCCGCGACCAGCCCATAGACGAAGACCGTCATCGCCAGTGCAACCACGGCCAGCGTGACCACCTGGTTGGTGAACGGCGCGGTGGCGACCACGCCCAGGGTCAGCACGATGATCTCGGCCGAGAGGATGAAGTCGGTGCGGATCGCGCCCTTCACCTTGTCCTTCTCCCACGCGACCATGTCCACCTGGGTATCGGCCAGCGCCTTGCGCCGCTCGGCCTGGCGCTCGGCATCGTCGTCGGACGAATGCAGGAAGCGATGTGCCAGCTTCTCAACGCCCTCAAAGCACAGGAACGCGCCACCGATCATCATCAGTGGCACTATCAGCGGCACGTTCCAGCCGCGGCTGTGCAGCCAGGCCTCCAGCGCGCTGATCGCCAGAGCCGCCGGCACCAGGATCACCTTGTTGACCAGCGAGCCCTTGGCCACCGCCCACACCACCGGCAGTTCGCGGTTGGCGTTGACCCCGGTGACCTGCTGCGCGTTCAGCGCCAGATCGTCGCCGAGTACACCAGCGGTCTTCTTCGCCGCGACCTTGGTCAGGACCGAGACATCGTCGAGGAGGGTGGCGATATCGTCGAGCAGGGCGAACAGGCTGGCACCGGCCATGGGGCGTCCAAGAAAGGGAATGGGCGGATTCTGACCGATTCGGCGTTGACTGCGGAAGAGATCGGGTTCACCACGTGACGACCCCGGCCCGGCCAGACTGGAGCGTGATCCCGTTTCGCCGGGCATGGCCCGGCGCTACCGGCCGTCGTCTGAAAGGAGTTCCGCTTGAGCAACCCGCCCACCGCCTATGGCAATCCTCCGCTGGTCAAAGGCATGAACCGGCGCAGCCAGATCCTGCGCCTGCTGATGCGCTATCGCCATTCAGGCGTGTTCTCGGGCATGAACCTGGATGCCGCAGGCAATCCGGCCGACGTTCCCGCAGACGGCAACCCGGAACAGTTCGTCAGCGATCTGGAAGCGCTGGGGCCCACCTTCGTCAAGCTGGGCCAGATGTTGTCCACGCGCCCGGACATGGTGCCGGTGGAGTTCGCCACCGCACTGGAACGCATGCAGGAGAAAGTGGCCGAGATCCCGGTCGAACGCATCCACGCGATCGTCGAGCAGGAGCTGGGCGCACCGGTGAACAAGCTGTTTGCCTCGTTCGACCCTGAACCCCTTGGCTGCGCCTCGATCGCGCAGGTGCATCGCGCGGTGCTGCACGATGGACGCCAGGTGGCGGTGAAGGTGCAGAAGCCTGAAGTCGCTGCACAGCTGCGCTCGGACCTGGAGGCGTTGCGCAGCTTCGCGTTGGCCGCCGACCACCTGACCCAGGTCGGCCGCCGCGTGCGCCTGCGCGACTGGCTCAACGAGTTCGCCAAGACCCTGATGCAGGAGCTGGACTACCACGCCGAGGCCGAGAACCTGGCCCGCTTCGGCCGCCACCTCAAGCCGTTCCGCCGCCTGTGGATCCCGCAGCCGCTGTGGGATTACAGCAGCCAGCGCGTGCTGACCATGGAACTGGCCACCGGCGTGCGCGTGGATGCGATTCCCGATGTGCGCCGCACCGAACAGTCGATGGATCCACTGGCGGCGGCGCTGATCCGCGGCTACCTGGACCAGATCTTCGTGCATGGCGAGATCCATGCCGACCCGCATCCGGGCAACCTGCGGGTGATGCCCGATGGCCGGCTGGCGATCTTCGATCTGGGCATGGTCGCGCACATGCCGCCGCGCCTGCGCGAGCGCCTGTTGAAGATCCTGTTCGCCGCCGTCGATGGCCGTGGCGAGGAAGTGGCTGACGACCTGATCAGCATCAGCACGCGTCTGGAGGCGTTCGACGAGGAACGTTACCTGCGTGAGACCGGCCAGTTGATCGCGCGTTACGCCGCCAGCGGCACGTTCTCCGAAGGCCGCGTCGTGCTGGACATGGTGCGCATCGCCACCGCCTGCGGGCTGCGCACACCGCCGGAACTGAGCCTGCTGGGCAAGGCATTGCTCAACCTGGAAACCGTGTGCCGCTTGCTGGCACCCGAGCTGGAAACACGACGCATCGTCGAGCGTCAGCTGCAGCACGTGATGCGCGCGCGACTGAAGAAATCACTGTCCGCGGCCAACATCGCCAGCGAGGCGATGGAGCTGCAGCAGCTGCTGCGCGATGGACCGCGCAAGCTCTCGGACATCATGGCGCTGCTGGCCGAAAACCGCCTGCAGATGAAGGTGACCGGGCTGGAGGAATCGCGGCTGATGGAGAACCTGCAGAAGATCGCCAACCGCGTGGCGGCCGGCATCATCAGCGCGGCGCTGATCATGGCCGCGGCGATGATGATGAAAATCGACACCGGCTGGCACCTGTTAGGCTACCCGCTCATTGCGCTGATTCTGTTGTTCATCGGCGTAGTGCTCGGCCTTGGCATCGTGACCAGTGCACTGCTGTTCGATCGTCGCGCGCGGGCACGCGAAGAGCGCGGGCATCGCTAGCGCATCACAGAAAACACCCGTATTCATGCGGTTTTTAATGCAATCCAACGGCGTCTTTCACGCTCGTTTTACCTTCTGAGCGCGATCCCGCGCGCGTCATTGCAACAAACATTTCAGTCAGGTTCGTGCATGCACTATCGGGTCATCGGCCTGTCACATGCATGTGCTTGCGGCAGCGCCGGTCGGATGGACACGCGTCGGTACGACGTCCATCACCACCACCCCGTCACTGCCGAAGCTGCCTATGCTCTGGATACTGCTGCTGTCGTTGTTGCTGCTGTGCTGGTTGTTCCTCGCGTCCGACAAGTGGGTGTGGTGGAAGGCCAGTGCGTTCTCGCTGCTGCTGCTTGCGCTCAGCGCATGGTGGCTGATCGACAAGCTGTCCGGTGATGGGCTCAACGCCGCCACCCTGTACCACCTGGGCGCCGACATGGAAGGCGCCGGTGTCTCCGATTTCAAGGGCTATATCGCCGGCTTCATCGTGCTGGCGCTGGTCTCGCTGCTGCCGCTGTTCGCCACGCGGGTGAAGCGCTGGCGCCGGCCCGGCCATGGAGGCGCCTGGTTTGCCGGCTTCATCGCAGTGTGGGTGGGCACGATCATGTTCAGCCCGTTGGCCCGCGACGGCCAGCGCCTGTATCAGCAGCTGCGCCCGGTCGATTTCGCCCGCATCGCACCTGAGTACCAGGTGCCGACGCAGCCACTGCAGCGTCCGCGCAACATCGTCTGGATCTATGGCGAAAGCCTGGAACGTACCTACCTGGACGAGGCCGTGTTCCCCGGCCTGATGCCCAACCTCAACCGCCTGGCGTCCGAGTCGCTGGACGTGCGTGGCCTGGCCTCGGCCGAAGGCAGCGGCTGGACCATCGCCGGCCTGGTGTCGTCGATGTGCGGCGTACCGCTGACCACCTCGCAGGGCGATGAGAACAGCATGGACCGCATGGGCAGCTTCCTGCCCAAGGCGGTGTGCCTCGGCGACTACCTGAAGCAGCAGGGCTACACCAACCACTATCTTGGCGGTGCCAACGGCCAGTTCGCCGGCAAGGGCCAGTTCCTGGCCAGCCACGGTTTCGATGAAGTGCATGACCTGGCCTGGTTCAAGCAGCAGAAGAAGATCGGCCGCATCCATTACTCGGCCTGGGGCGTGCACGATGACGTGCTGCTGGACACCGCCTACCAGCGCTTCGAGCAGCTCTCGCGTGCCGGCTCGCCGTTCATGCTGACCACGCTGACCATGGATACCCATCACCCGGCCGGGCACCTGCCGGTGTCGTGCAAGGGCGAGCGCTACCAGAGCCAGTACGGCAACATCGGCCTGCTCAATGCACTCAAGTGCACCGACCGCCTGATCTCGCAGCTGGTCGAGCGCATCCAGGCCAGCCCGTATGGCAAGGACACGTTGATCGTGATCGCTTCCGATCATCTGGCGATGCCCAACGATCTCAGCCATGTGCTGGCCAAGCAGCAGCGCGAAAACCTGCTGCTGTTCCTCGGCGACGGCGTGACGCCTCGCCAGCTGGCGGTGGAAGACGGTTCAACGCTGGACTCCGGCGCCACCCTGCTCAGCCTGCTCGACCCGAACCTGCAGACCATGGGCTTTGGCCGCTCGCTGCTGGATGACAAGCGCGCGCCGAGCGCCAGCGTCGCCGCGCGCCGCGACGGTGGCCGCGACTACCCGCAGTATCTGGCGTTCGCCCGTTCGCTGTGGCTGGGTGAACCGACCCGTGAACTGAAGATCGACGGCGACGACCAGGTGGTGGTCGGCCTGCAGCATGTGCAGCCACCGGTTCTGCTGGAGTACGACAAGGACTGGGGTTTGAAGTCGGTATATCTGGAAAACACCTCACGCCAGTTCGATGATGCCGACCCGGACAATACCCTGGCCTATGTCGATCGCTGTACCGCGTTCGAGGACGGCTCGGCCGATGGCGACTGGTGCGCCCTGCTGGTCAACCGCGACAACGGCATCAAGCTCTACCGTGACAACGACCTGCGTGGCGGCATTGCCGTGGATGCACCGCTGGACGCCTTCCAGGGCCCGCGCCCGAGCGTGCGCCAGGCGCACATGATCACGCAGAAGGGCCGCCGCACCCGCGCCGGCCAGTACATGCTGCAGCTGGTGGCGAGCACGCGCCCGGATCGCGGTTTCTGGATCGAGGCGGTGTCGTCGCAGCGCAAGGTGGTGCTGGCCCAGCAGTGGGTGCAGCCCGATGCCAATGGCAAGATCAACGTATCGTTCGGGCTGGACCACGAAGTGGACGATCTGGAGATCCGCGCGTGGTTGAACCATGCCGAGAAGTTGGCGGTGGATACGTTCGCACTGGTGCCCTCGCGCAGCCGACCGCGGGGGTAGGGGTTTCTTTGCAGGGCTGCGCCCTGCCACCCGCCGAAGCAACAGCCGAAGCAAGAGCAACAGCAACGGCAACAGCGTGCATTCCGTGGTTGGGCGGGGCGATGCCGGAGTGCGGGGACGCCGCAAGTACGTCCCTGTAGGCTTGGCAGCCGCATCCATGCGGCTGACACCCCGCACTCCGACACCGCCCCACCTCTGACAGATTTCGTGTGCTGTTGGTGGGTGTCGACCTTGGTCGACACAATCTGTCAGATATCGAAAATCAAAATGGGGTCAGATCCGTTTTCCGGAGGAAAACGGATCTGACCCCAATAGTATTTCCGACAGATCGCGGAAAACTGTCGAAGGCGGGGTGGGTGCGGGGGGGGGGGGGGGCGCGGGGGGGATGGCGCGGCCCACCCCCCAAGGATGGGTTTACGGCGTCTCCCGCAACCGGACCCACCCCGCCATCCCACGGAATGCACGCTGTTGCCGTTGCTGTTGCTTCGGCCGTTGCTTCGGCGGGTGCAGGGCGCAGCCCTGCAAATAAACCCCTACTCCTGCGGATCGCGGGTGATGTGGATATCGGTCGGGGTCGACAGCGGGATGTTCCGCTCCGCCAGGATCTGCAGCAGGCTGAAGTACAGATCGCTGCGGGTGGCGTAGACCTGCCGCGGGCTGGCCACGTACGCGAAGCTGTTGATGGTGATCTGGCCACCGGCAATGCTGTCGATGTAGACCGTCGGCGCCGGCTGCTTCAGCACGTTGGTGTGCGCGGTGTACGCATCCAGCAGCGCCTGCCGCAGATTGCCGACATCGGTGCTGGGCGGTACCGCGAACTGGATCTGGATGCGGCCCTGGTTGTTGCCCATCGTCATGTTGCGCACGGTCTTGGTGACCAGCTCGGAGTTGGGCACGATCAGCGTCGACTTGTCGCCCACCTGGATCTCGGTCGATCGCAGGCTGATGCGGCGGATGTCGCCCTCCTGGTCACCCAGCTTCACCCAGTCGCCGATCTTCACCGGGCGCTCGGCCAGCAGGATCAGGCCGGAAACAAAGTTCTGGGTGATCACCTGCAGGCCGAAGCCGATACCCACCGACAGCGCGCTGACCAGCAATGCCAGCTTGCTCAGCTGCAAGCCCATCGCGCTCAGCGCCCAGATCACCGCGATGATGATGCCCACATAGCGGGCAACCGTACTCACCGAATTGCGTGCGCCCAGGTCCAGTTCGGTCTTGGGCAGGTAGGTGTCGGTCAGCCAGCGCTGCACCAGCTGGGTGACCGCCAGGCCGGCCAGCAGCACCAGCACGGCCAGCACGATGCGCACCGGCTCCAGCTTGGTTCCGCCGATATCGAACCCAGAAGTGAACAGCGACGAGAACCGCTCGACCACTGCGCCGATGTTGCCGAATGGCGCCACCAGCGCCAGCAGCGCGATCAGTACGACGATGGTGCGCAGTGCTGCCGACAGCAGCACGCCGGCCTGCTCCAGCCGCGATACGCTCAGGCCGGTGCTGAGCAGGATGGTCTGGCCAACCTTGCTGTCGGCGTTGAGCATCCAGGTGCTCAGGTCATCGACGAACTTGAACAGCAGCGTCGCCGCCAGCACCACGATGCTGCCGCCGATCAGCTGCTGGTTCACGAACTTGGCGAAATTCAGATAGCCCAGCAGCGTGGCGATGATCGCTGCCACCACCGCGATGTTGCCTGCCACGCGCGCCAGCACCAGCCAGCTGCTGCGGCGCACCGGTGTACTCGGGCCCTGCCCGTCCGCCTGCGCTTCCAGCTTGGCTTCGGCCTCGGCGGTCTGCCGGCGGTGCAGGCGCGCCAGCGTCACCAGCATGGCCATGATCAGGCCGAGGTAGGTCAGTGCAATCAGGCCATCCAGCGCCACCGTGGTGACGTCGCTGGTGCGCGTGGCCTGATCGAGGGCGACCAGCACCGCGCTCAGCCAGGCCAGCGCCGCCGCGCCCCAGGCGTACTTGCGCAATTTCAGTGCGGCGGTGTCGTCCAGATTCAACAATCGCCATGAGGGGCGCTTGGGCACCAGCAGGCAGGCGCTGAGCGCCGCGATGAACGCGGCGCGGAAGGTCGCGGTTTCCAACCCGTCGGCCACCACCTGCAGGCGCGGTGCGATCGCATCAACGGCGTCCAGCGCCGCCATCAGCACCACTACGGCATAGCCGGGCAGCAACGTGCCCACCAGCAGCAGCCACATGGCCAGGCCAGACCGGCGCAGGCGGCCATCAGGCGCGCGGTCAGACGCGGCGAACTGCCGCCCCAGGCGGCGCAGCCACAACCGCAGCGGGAACATCATCACCAGCGCGGCCACCAGGCCCAGCAGCGGCGTGCCCCAGCCATTGGCGCCGATGCCAGCGATCAGCGTGTCACGCCCCTGCTCGGCCAGCGGCGCAACGCGTGCGATATCGATCGGCAGGCGCTCGGCCACCTTGCTCCACAGCGCAGGCGACAGCGGCGAGGCCACCTTCTGCCCCAGCTCTTCGGTGCGCTGCGCGGCGCGTTGCTGGTCGATGTCGGTCGCCAGCTGCTGGGCACGCACCGCGCTGGTCTTGGCTTGGGCCACCGATGCGGCCAGTCCGTCGCGCTGCTTGTTGAGGATGCGCCGTTGCGCCGCCAGTTCGGGCGGCTCGGTGGCGCCCTCGGCAGGCGTGCCCAGCTGCGCCAGCTGTTCGTCGAGACGGTCCAGCTGCGGCTGCAGCGACTTCTCCAGCGCCTCGGCGTCACGCCGGGCCTTCGAAGCGTCCTCGGACAGCATGGCCAATGTTTCGATGGCCGCGGCATCACCACGCTTGCGGTCGACTTCCTTCAGCTTCGCATCGATATCCGCCAGCTGCTGCTTCGGCGTGGGGTCCTCATCCTGTGCCAGCACCGGTGCCGACAGCAGGAAGGCAGTGCACAGCAGCAGGACCAGCCAAGGCCCCCGTGCACGGATCGATTGCAGGAAAGAAGACACGCCAGCCACACCGTTTCGCGCGGACCACCGCGCCTGCGCGCGACTATACGGCACAGACGGTAAAGGGCGGATGCGTGGCCCCGTGGCGGTATCAGTACTTCAACCGCAGCTCTTCCACCGTGGGCTGCTGCAGCGCGTACCAGTCCTGGAACTCTTCCTCGGTGATCTCATCGGGCGCATACACCGCCACCGGGTGCCAGTCGTGGTCGGTCGGCAGTGGCTGGCGCGGGCCGGCACGCAGGCTGTAACTGACGCCCTCGTAGTCCACCAGGTCGTCGACCTGCGGCCACTGTTCGCGTGCGAACGCGGATTCACTCTTCAACAGGATCACCTGGTACATCGGCACCTCCACTTCGGTTGGATCAGGAAAACACGGCGCTGGTGGCAGCATACCGCCGCACCGTTGACAACGGGCACGCCGCAGCAGCGACGGAACCTTCTGGACACGGCCATCGCCCCGGCTTCACCCGCCCATGGCAAGGCCATCGGCATCGTGGAGGCCCACCCCTGCCACGACCGCCGATGACCGACCACCCGCCGCTGAAGACCGTCACCGACCTCAAGCTGCCCCGCTACCTGGGCACCTGGTACGAGATCGCACGCCTGCCGATGCGCCACGAACCGGAAGGCTGCACCGACGTGTCGGCGCACTACACCCTGCTCGACAACGGCAACGTCGGCGTCACCAACCGCTGCCGCATGGACGGCGAGGTCGAGGAAGCCACCGGCGAGGCCTGTGCCGTCGACAACGACAGCGCGCGCCTGGAGGTGAGCTTCCTGCCCAAGGGCCTGCGCTGGTTGCCATTCGCCAAGGGCGACTACTGGGTGATCCAGGTCGCCCCGGACTACAGCGTCGCGCTGGTCGGCAGCCCGGACCGCAAGTACCTGTGGCTGATGGCGCGCGAGCCACGCCTGGACGCGACCGTGCAGGACCATTATCTGGCGACTGCCCGCCTGCAGGGCTTCGATCTGTCCGAACTGATCCACACCCCGCATACCGGTCGCCCGACAGCCTGAGCCGCGCACGCCCATGGACCTCAAGAGTGGCTACCCATGGTGGGCGGTTCGCAACGGCCTGATCCACGCCTTCCCACCGCTGGAAGAGAACCTGCGCTGCGACGTGCTGGTGGTGGGTGGTGGCATCACCGGTGCGCTGATCGCCGACGAACTGTCCGCCCACGGCCACGAGGTGGCGGTCATCGAGCAGCGCGACATCGGTTGGGGCAGTACCGCCGCCAGCACCGCGCTGCTGCAGTACGAGATCGATACCCATCTGCTGGAACTGGCACAGCGTTACGGCCATGACGCCGCCGCACGGGCCTACCTTGCCTGTGCCGAGGCCATTCCGGCGCTGGGCGATGTGGCGCGGGGCCTGAAGGACGTGGATTTCCAGCGGATGGACAGCCTGTACCTGGCCAGCCGCCATCGCGACGTGCCGCGCCTGATGGCCGAAGGCGATGCCCGTCGCGGCATCGGCCTGGATGCCCGCTGGCTTGGCCCCGGGGAACTGCAGGAACGTTTCGACGTTGGGGCCGGCGGCGCCCTGCTGACCCGGCAGGCGGCCCGGGTTGATCCGTATCGGCTGACCTATGCGCTGCTGCAGCGCCTGCGTCGGCGCGGCGGCCATGTGCATGACCGCACCGTACTGCACAGCCTCGATGCTACCGCGCGCGGGGTGACCGCCCGTACCGAAGCCGGTGCCACCATCCGCGCACGCCACGTGGTGCTGGCCATGGGCTATGCCAACCAGCGCTGGCTCAAGCAACGGGTCGCACGCAACCGCAGCAGCTACGCCTTCATCACCGATCCCATCGATGCGGACGTGCTCGGCCGGCTGCGCAACACGATGGTCTGGGAGAGCGCCCGCCCCTACCTGTACCTGCGCGCCACCGGCGACCGTCGCCTGCTGGTGGGCGGGCTGGACGACGCCATCGACATCCCCGCCCGCCGCGACCGGCGCGTTCAGAGCAAGGCCGACCAGCTGATGAAGCAGCTGCTGCGCTGGTTCCCACGGCTGGACCCGGTGCCGGCGTTCTCCTGGGGCGGCACCTTCGCCGAGACCGCTGATGGCCTGCCGTTCTTCGGCCCGCACGAACAATGGGGACCGCGGGTGCACTTCGCCATGGCCTACGGTGGCAACGGCATCACCTATTCGATGATCGGCGCGCAGCTGCTGCGGGCCCGGATCGAACGGCGCACGCATCCACTGGCGGGGCTGTTCGGGTTCGGGCGGTTGTGACCTGCAGCCAGGCATGGCCTGGCTCTACCCCAATCCGGTACCGACAGGCATCATTCAAGCAGCCCCTGCTAGCGTCGGCCTGTACCGCCGCGTGTTGCGTGGCCACCTGTCCGCTGGAGCGCTGTCATGATCCGCCCCCTGACCCTGCTGCTGTGCCTGACCCTGCTGCTGTGCCTGGCCCTTCCGGGAACCGTGCTGGCCCAGTCCGCCGCAGGCGCCACCGCGCCGCAGGCGGCCGGCCTGGACCTGACGCTGCCGCAGGCGCCGATGCGCTACCTCAACGACCCAGCCCTGCAGCAGGACCCGCCGGGCACGTACTACGGCGACAAGAGCGGCCCGCGCGTGCACGACGACGCGAAGATCGCCGACGTGACCGACGACAAGGTCAAGGTGTCCGGCAGCTTCACCACCGGCATCGGCTATTCCAAGAATGGCGGCAACAGCCACTACAACGCCGCCACGCTGAACCTGAGCAAGAACTACACCACCGATGAGGGCAAGACCCACGGGGTCAACGTCAACATCCACGTGAGCGAAGGCAAGGGCCCGGGCTTCTTCGGTCCGTATGGCGGCTACTACGGCCGTGGCCCGGGCTACTGGGACTACCCGCCGCCGTTCGGCTGGTAAGCCAGCTCCTGTAGAGCCGAGCCCATGCTCGGCTACGGTTGGCCGCAAAGCCGAGCATGGGCTCGGCTCTACATGAGCCAACGTCAATCCAGCCAGCCATCGCGCTCGCTGTGCAGGATGCGGCCGTCGTAACCGCTCAGGCGCACTTCCACCTTCTGGTTGCGGGCATTGCGCGCTTCCAGCGACCAGGTGGCACCATCGCGTTCCAACGAATGGATCTCGCGCAGGCCATGTGCCTGTGCCCGTGCCAGCACCTGCTCGGTGGTCAGCAGCGCGCGGCCGTTGTGCTCGTCGAAGATCTCGCCGGTCTTCGGGTCCACGTAGACCTCGCTGAAGCGGCCATCGGCGCGGCTCACGTCCGCTTCCCACAGGCTGTCATCACGCTCGATCTCGTGGATCTGGGTGTAACCGGCCTTGCGCAGGGTCTGTTCAACCTGGGCCATGCCCAGCGGTGCGGCCTGAGCGGCCGGTACGATGGCCAGGGCGGCGACGGTGGCGAGGGCAAGCGACTTCAACATGGGGATTCTCCTGTTCGTGTTCATGGCCGGACCATCCCGGCAACGCCACGATGCACGGGGTGGTTAACAGCCCCTTAGCCGGCGCTGTTAGCCCGCTGTTAGTCAGCCGCTGCACACTCACGCCTGTTCCCCCTTCCCTCATGCGCCCGCGATGCTCGCCACCCTGCCCCTGCTGCTGGCCCTGGCCAACACCCCGACCGCCGCTGCGCCCGTGCAGGATCCGGCGCAGCAGGTCGCGCGCCGTGCCGTGCAGCAAGGCCGTTACGTGCCGCTGGAAAGCGTGGTGCGCGATGCACTCAAGCGCTACCCGGGGCAACTGCTGGAAGTGGAGCTGGACGACGGCGTCTACGAAGTGGAGATCCTGCGCGCTGACGGCGTGGTGGTGGAGCTGGACTATGATGCGCGCAGCGGAAAGCTGCTGAAGACGGAGCTGGACGACTGATGCGCATCCTGTTGGCCGAAGACGATGCCGCGCTGGCGCAGCGCCTGGTGCCCCTGCTGGAGCAGGCCGGCTACGTGGTGCATGTGGTTGCCGATGGCCGCCAGGCCGAAGAGATCGGCCAGATCGAAGATCTGCAGGCGGCCATCGTCGACCTGGGCCTGCCCGGCCTGGACGGACTGAGCGTGATCGAGCGCTGGCGTAGCAACGGCCGCGGCTTCCCGGTGCTGGTGCTGACCGCGCGCGGGCGCTGGCACGACAAGCTGGCCGGCTTCGATGCCGGTGCCGACGACTACCTGACCAAACCGTTCCAGGCCGACGAACTGGTGCTGCGCCTGCGCGCCCTGATCCGCCGCAGCCACGGCCACGCCAGCCCGCGCCTGCACTGCGGGCCACTGCAGCTGGACGTCAACGCCGGTCGCTTCGAACTGGACGGACAGCCGCTGGCGCTGAGCCCGCAGGAGTTCCGCCTGCTCAGTTACTTCATCCACCACAGCGGCCAGGTGATCGGCCGTGATCGACTCGGCGAACAGGTGTTCGAGGGCGGGCTGGATCCCGACTCCAACGCGCTGGATGTGCTGCTCGGGCGCGTGCGCCGCAAGCTCGGTACCGAACTGATCCAGACCGTGCGCGGCCAGGGTTGGCGGCTGGCGGCGCCGTGACGCGGCAGCCCTCGCTGCGGCGGCGCCTGCTGCTGGCCGGTGGCGTCGGCCTGCTGCTGGTCTCGTTGCTGGCCAGTGCGCTGCTGGGCGAACTGTTCAAGCGCAGCGCGCGTGATCGGCTGGACCACGAACTGCAGCAGGACATGCTGACCCTGGTCGCGCAGATGGAAGTCACCCCCGACGGCCAGTTGCAGCTGCGCCAGGAACCGAACGATGCGCGCTTCCAGCGGGTGTTCTCCGGGGCTTACTGGCAGATCGCCGGTGCCGACGGCCGCGTGCTGCTGCAGTCACGCTCGTTGTGGGATGAAACGCTTCCCGCCACCGCCACTGGCCCGCCCCCCCGCAACCTGGCCGGGCCGCTGCAGCAATCGCTGCGCGCACGCGTGCAGCAGGTGCGCCTGCCACGCGCCCGCGAACCGTTCGTGGCGGTGGTCGCCACCGATCGCAGCGCACTGGACGCGGATGTTGCTGCATTCCGCAAGCGCACCGCCATCGCGCTGGGCGTGCTGGTCGCCGCGTGGCTGGCGGTGCTGGCCAGCCAGGTGCACTTCGGCCTGCGCCCGCTGCATCGCCTCGGTGCGCAGCTGGAACGCGTACGGCGCGGTGATGCGCAGCGCATCGAAACGCGCGGATTGGGCGCGGAGGTCGCACCGCTGGGTGAAGAACTCAACGCGCTGCTGGAGCACCAGCAGCGCATGGTCGCGCGGGCACGCACCAGTGCACAGGATCTGGCGCATGCGCTGAAGACTCCGCTGAGCGTATTGGCCGCCGAGGCCGACGGCGACGGTACGCATTGGCGTGCCACCGTGCGCGAGCAGAGTGCGCGCATGCAGGCCAGCGTCGACCGTTACCTTGCTGCCGGACTGGCCGCCGACCATCGCCAACGCACCGACGTGGCGGCCGTCGCGCAGGCGATGTGCCGGCTGATGGCACGCGTGCATGGCGAACGTGGCATTGCGTTCACGGCGGCGGATATCGATCCGGCGTTGCAGTTCGCCGGTGCCAGTGCGGACCTGGAAGAGATGCTGGGCAACCTGCTGGACAACGCCGGGCGCTGGGCGCAACGGCAGGTCACTGTCGAAGCAGAAACCAGCGAAGGGCAGCTACGCATCGAAGTGCGCGATGACGGCCCCGGCCTGGCTGCAGACGCGCTGGAACGGGTCACCCAGCGTGGTGTGCGGCTGGATGAGCGTGAAGGCAGCAGCGGGTTGGGCCTGGCGATCGCGGGCGATATCGCCGCCAGCTACGGCGGGCGGTTGGCGTTGGAGAATGCGCAGCCAGGTTTGCGGGCGACGGTGTGGTTGCCAGCGGGGTGACTCGTTGGCGCTGGAACGCCAAGCGGGTAGAGTCGACTGTTAGTCGACTTTTGCGCGTAGCGCGGGATTTCCCAGCGCCTCAGCAAAGAGCAGTCAACTAACAGTCGACTCTACCGCCTTCGCCGGGCATTTCAGTTCCCCATCAACGGTGATGCATCCACCAGCAGTCAATCGCGTCCAGCACGATGTGGATGATCAAACCGATGCCGAACAGCCGCGTTTTCTTCGGCACGCACAGCCCCGCGTAGACGGCGATGGCCGGGGCCGTATGCAGCGGGTGGAAACCGATGCTGCAGCGGTTGGGCGCGTAGATCGGATCGGCCAGCAGGTGGTCCAGGTCGATCACCCAGCCCAGCAGCATCAGCAACCACGCCGAGGCGAAACGCTTGCGCCAGAACAGCCATGCCAGCAGGGCTGGCACGGCGGCATGCAGGAACAGGTGGAAGATCGCGCGCGCGCTCATCGGGGCCGGTAGCGCCGGGACATGCCCGGCGTTCCCGTAATCATCAGACCAGCGGTTCGTCGGACAGGTACGTGTAGCCGGTCAGGCCCGCTTCCAGCGCTTCCGACAGTTCCTGCGCACGTTCCGGCGAAAGATCGGCCGCCGCCACGCGCTGGGCATACGCCGCACGCAGGTCGTCCAGCCTGTAACCCACGTAGTCCAGCATCACGTCGGTGGTGTCGCCACGGCGCTGCTGGGTGATGGCATAACCATCGGCGTCGGCCAGCACTTCCACCGCGTCGGTATCACCGAACAGATTGTGGATGTCGCCCAGGATTTCCTGGTAGGCGCCGACCATGAAGAAACCGATGCGGTAGCTTTCGCCGTGCTTGATCGCGTGCAGCGGCAGCGAGCTGTCCAGACTCTCGTTCTCAACGTAGGTCTTGACCATGCCATCGGAATCGCAGGTCATGTCGGCGATGATGCCGCGACGGTCCGGCGTTTCGTTCAGGCGTTCGATCGGCACGATCGGGAACACCTGGTCGATCGCCCAGGCATCGGGAATCGATTCGAACACGCTGAAGTTGACGAAGTACTTGTCGACCAGGCGCTCGTTCAATTCGTCCAGCGCCGGGCGATGGCTCTTTTCGTCGTAGCTCAGGCGCGCGCGCACGCCGTGGGCGATGGCATAGAACAGGTCGTCGATGCGCGCACGCTGCGGCAGGTCGATCTGGCCCAGCGCGTAGCTGGCCAGGCCTTCGGCGTGGAAGTGCTGCGCTTCCTGGAACAGTTCCACCGCCGGGCGCACGTCCAGTTCCTCATGGATTTCGCGCAGGTGGCGGATCGCCGCCGGCTCGTCGTCGTGCTGGTCCGGCACGCGGCCTTCCTGCGCCTGCTCCACTTCAGAGACATTGGCGATCAGCACCGCGTGGTGTGCGGTCATCGCGCGGCCGCACTCGGTCACGATGCGCGGCGGAGTCAGGCCGTGCTCTTCGCAGGCGCTGGCCAGCGGCTGCACGATGTTGCTGGCATACGAATTCAGGCCGTAGTTGATCGAGCAGAAGCTGCGCGAACGGGTGCCTTCGTAGTCCACGCCCAGGCCACCGCCCACGTCCACGTGGGTGATCTTCGCGCCCAGCTGTGACAGCTCGACGAAATAGCGGGTAGCTTCGCGCATGCCGTTGGCGATGTCGCGCACGTTGGAAATCTGCGAGCCCATGTGGAAGTGCAGCAGGCTCAGGCAGTCGGCGTACTCGGTATCGCGCAGCGACTTCCACAGGTCCAGCAGCTGGCGCGGTGACAGACCGAACTTGGCCTTGTCGCCACCGCTGTTCTGCCACTTGCCGGCGCCCAGCGAGGCCAGGCGCATGCGCACGCCCAGGCCCGGCTTCACGTCCAGCGCCTTGGACTCTTCCAGCACCAGCTTCAGCTCGGACGGCTTCTCGATGACGATGAAGGTCTGCAGGCCCAGCTTGCGACCGATCAGGGCCAGGCGGATGTACTCGCGGTCCTTGTAGCCGTTGCAGACGATCAGGCCACCCGGGCGCGACAGCGCCAGCACGGCCATCAGCTCGGGCTTGCTGCCCGCTTCCAGACCGAAGCCTTCACCGTGGTGGCTGGCCAGGGTGCCGGCCACGCCGCGGTGCTGGTTGACCTTGATCGGGTACACAGCGGTATAGCCGCCGGCATAGTCCCAGTCCTGCTGGGCCTGGGCGAAGGCCGCCTGCAGCTTGCCCAGGCGCTGACCGAGAATGTCGGGGAAGCGCACCAGCAGCGGCAGCTTGGCGCCGGCGGCGCGCGCAGCGTCCACCACCTTGGGCAGCGACACCACCGGGCCGTCCGCCCCGGTCGGTCTCACCACCATGTGCCCGGCCTGATCCACGTCGAAGTAACCATCCGCCCAATGCGGGATCGAGTAGGTCTTGCGGGCTTGGTCGAGGGACCAATCGGTCATTTCAGTCGGCCTTGTTGGCAATAAAAGGGGGGGCATGATAACGCCTATATGCCCACAGGTTCGTTATCATGCGCGCCCGCGCCCGTGACAGGTTTCAACCTGAACGGGCCGATCCGTCCGGATGTGGCATCTGTGCCACGCGGCCCCGCCCGCCAGCCCGGCTCCACCCCTCCGAACAGGACTGTTTTCCAATGACTGACAGCAACAACTGGTACATCGAACACTTCGAGCGCACCGGCTCGGCCATCGGCTACCGCATCACCGGCAAGCTGGACGAGGTGCAGTCGCCGTTCCAGAAGATCGAGATCTTCCAGACCACCGACTGGGGCAACCTGATGACCATCGACGGGGCCATCATGCTGACCAGCAAGGACAACTTCTTCTACCACGAGATGATCAGCCACCCGGTGCTGTTCACCCACGCCGCGCCCAAGCGCGTGGTGATCATCGGTGGCGGCGACTGCGGCACCCTGCGCGAAGTGCTCAAGCACACCGGCGTGGAAAGCGTGACCCAGTGCGATATCGACGAGCAGGTCACCGTGATGGCGCGCAAGCACTTCCCGGAACTGTGCGACTCCAATGACGACGCCCGCGCCGAGCTGCTGTTCGACGACGGCGTGGCCTACATGGCCAACTGCCCGGCCGGAAGCGTGGACGTGGTGATCGTGGACTCGACCGATCCGGTCGGCCCGGGTGAAGGCCTGTTCAACAAGGCGTTCTACGAGAGCTGCTTCAAGGCCCTGAAGGACGACGGCATCCTGGTGCAGCAGTCCGAGTCGCCGCTGATGCAGCTGGACCTGATCAACGAGATGCGCGCCGAGATGGGCAAGGCCGGCTTCGGCTCGTTCAAGACCCTGCCGTTCCCGCAGCCGTGCTACCCGACCGGCTGGTGGAGCGTGACCATGGCGCGCAAGGGCGACAGCAGCTTCGACTTCCGCCAGGCCGACTCGGCCGCCAAGACCTTCAACACCCTGTACTACACCGCCGCGCTGCACACCGGCGTGCTGGTGACCCCGCCGTTCGTGCAGGCGGCACTGAAGTAAAAGAAAAACCCGCGCTGGCGACAGCGCGGGTTTCTGCTTTCTGTAGAGCCGAGCCCATGCTCGGCTGCATTTCGCGCAGAAGCAGCCGAGCATGGGCTCGGCTCTACAACATCCCCCGCGCGCGACCCGGCGGCGGTTCGATCACAGCGCCCAGATACCGGCAATCACCGCCACCACCAGGCCCCACTTGATCAGCTGGTAGGCCACCACGCTGCGCTCGCGCAGCGCCTTGGCCTTCAGGCGCACCTTGTACAGGCCACCGAATGCCTTGTTGACGCCACCGGTCGGGTCACCCGGCAGGTTCGGCGAAGCACCGCCGGCCAGCAGCGTGGCCGCCACCGCACGGTTGAACAGGCCCGGCAGGCCGAAACGCAGCGGACGGGCGATGTCGCAGAACAGGATCACGCGATCCTCCTGCGTCTCGTTGTGCGCATGGTGGATGTAGGTCTCGTCGAACATCATCCACTCGCCATCGCGCCAGCTCTTCTTGATGCCGTCCACTTCGATGTAGCAGCCATCGTCGTTGGGCGTGGTCAGGCCCAGGTGCAGGCGCAGCGAACCGGCGAACGGGTCGCGGTGCGGTCGCAGTTCACTGCCCGGCGGCAGCTGCGCGAACATCGCCGCACGCACGTCCGGAATCGACTCGATCAGCGCCACGGTCTTCGGGCACAGCGTCTTCGCCGACGGGTGCGACGGGCCGTACCACTTCAGGTAGAAGCGCTTCCAGCCACGGCGGAAGAACGAGTTGAAACCCGCATCGTTGAAGCTGCTGGAAGCGGCGATCTTCTGTGCATCGCGCAGCGCCAGCGCCTCGTCGCGGATCATCTGCCAGTTCTGGCGCAGCGGTTCCAGCTGCGGGAACTCCTTGCCCGGGTCCAGGAACGGCGTGGTCGGCACCTTCGAGAACATGTACATGACCACGTTGATCGGGGCCATGAAACTGGAGTGGTCCAGCAGCTGGCGCGACCAGCGCGCGCGGACCTTGCCACGGAAGTGGATGTACAGCACGCAGGCCACGAACAGCACTGCCAGTACGATCTTGATAGTCAAAGCACTTTCCTCCAGCCGCGGCCGGATCGGGAAACGGGGGCGATGCACGGCCAGGCGGCCAGCACCGGTGGGGAACGCGGCAGGGGACGGGGACGTGCCATGGAGGGGCGGCCGCCGATGTCGCGAATTAACAGCTTATGGTCGGCAGGCCGTGCGCCGGGGTCAAGCCGGACGTGCGTGGCATTCAGCGCGGCGCCGATGAATGGGCCAAAAGCGCAACCAACCCCTTGATTCAACTGGGCAAGCCTTATAAGTGAGACGGAATTGTCCGATTCTGCGTGACGAACTGTTCCAGCCACGACCCCGACATTTCTCCGACAAATCGTGGAATAGCGAACTGGCGAGTACTAAAATTAACGAAAACTTAGTAACTCCCTGTAACACCGGTTCGCTTGACGCTTTGCGCCGCCCACCGGGTCGTCCGAGACCCTGATATGTACCTCCCTGCTACGCCCCTCTCCTCCTGCGGCGATGACGCCGCGGCGCCGCTGCTGCTCAAGCGCGGCGAGCGTTTCCTGGCCCCCGATGTCTACCGCACCTGCCTGGACGGGCGCGAGGCGGTCATCAAGGACTATTCCCGTTATCGCGGCACCCCGCTGTCGCCCGTCGCCCGGCTGATGGTCCGCCGCGAGGCGCGCATGCTGCAGCGCCTGGGCGGCTGGAAGCACGCCCCGGCCCTGCTCGGCACCCTCGGTGGCCTGGCACTGGGCATGGAATTCATTCCCGGCCAGACGCTCAGCAGCGCACAGGCCGTGGGCAATGAAGTGTTCGAGCAGCTGCAGCACGCGCTCAGCCGCCTGCACGCCGCCGGCATCACCCACAACGACCTGCATGGCACCAACGTGGTGGTCAGCGGCGGCGTGCCGGTGCTGCTGGACTTCACCTCGGCCTGGCGCGCCCCGCGCTGGCTGCGCCGCAACCCGCTGAGCCGGCAGATGCGCCGCAGCGACATGAAGAACCTGCTGAAGATCCGCCAGCGCGTGACCGGCCAAGCGCCGAGTGCTGCGCAGGCCGCGCTGGTGGCCGACCCGGGCTGGGTAGCTGCAGTGCGGCAGGGCTGGAAGCGGTTCTACACGTGGGCCAAGCGGCGGTAGGGGTCGAGCTCGCTCGACCGCGTTACCGCTCTTTGTAGAGCCGAGCCCACGCTCGGCTGCTGTTCCTGCATCGCGCGAAATGCAGCCGAGCGTGGGCTCGGCTCTACAGATTCCCGCCGGCTGCTTACAACGCGTCCGCGTCCAGTTCACCGGTACGAATACGCACCACGCTGCCCAGGTCGTACACGAACACCTTGCCGTCACCAATCTTGCCGGTGCCCGCCGCCTTCACGATGGCCTCGACCACCGCTTCAACCTGGTCATCGGTCACCGCCACTTCCAGCTTCACCTTCGGCAGGAAATCGACCACATACTCGGCGCCGCGGTACAGCTCGGTATGGCCCTTCTGGCGACCAAAGCCCTTCACTTCCGTCACCGTAATCCCGGTAACCCCACGCTCGGCCAGCGCTTCGCGCACGTCGTCGAGCTTGAACGGCTTGATCACCGCCATGACCATCTTCATCGTCTATCTCCTGTCTTCCGGCGTGGAGGATAGCGCCTGAACGTGGCCCGTGCGAAGCCGCTGCGGCCTGTCCGAGCAATGGGTGCCGGCAGTATCCTTGTGCCGGATCGGCCTGCCCGCGCCGGATGCACGGGCCCACCCCCACGGAGCACCCCATGATCGACCTGAATCAAATCGATGACCTCGCCCGTCGCCTCAGCGACCTGGTGCCGCCGGGCCTGCGCGAATCGCGCGAGGAGTTGCAGGCCACCTTCAAGAGCGCGCTGCAGGCGGGCTTGGCCAAGCTCGACCTGGTTACCCGCGAGGAGTTCGAAGTGCAGCGCGCAGTGTTGTTGAAGACCCGCGAGAAGCTGGACGCGCTGGAACAGGCCGTACGCGAGCTGGAAGGCCGCGGCGCCGCAGAATGAAAAAAAGAGGCGCACCGCGCCTCCCGTTTACAGATTATTTCCCGGATGGGGCCTTGCAGCAAGGCCCACCGGACGCCCTAGACTCGCCGGCCTGTCGATCCGGCAGCACAGAGAGGGGCAGCAGCGATGACGCAGGACACCGAATGGACACCCGTTTCGCATGACACCTGCGACCAGGTCGCCGGGCCGTTCTATCACGGTACCCGCGCTGACCTCGCGGTGGGCGAACTGCTGAGCGCGGGCTTCAGGTCCAACTATCGCGACAGTGTGGTGATGAACCACATCTACTTCACCACGATTGCCAAGGGCGCCGGGCTGGCTGCGGAGATGGCCCGGGGTGAAGGGCGGCCGCGCGTGTATGTGGTGGAGCCGACCGGGCCGTTTGAGGACGACCCGAACGTGACCAACAAGAAGTTTCCCGGGAATCCGACGCGGTCGTATCGGAGTGCGCAGCCGTTGCGGGTGGTGGGGGAGATTACGGAGTGGGAGCTCTATGACGCGGAGTTCGTTCGGCAGTTGAAGGAATTTGTGGCGTCAGGGAGTGGGGAGATCATCAACTGAGGGAAGGAGAGACCCGTGCTTTGGCTGACGGAAGATCAATGCAGCAGGTTGTCGAACGATGTCCGCTTTCGGCCAGTTGCAGACGTTCGCGACTGCAGAGCTCAATCGACCAGCGAAGCAGATTCAGCTTTGACGAGCTTTGTTAACCCGCATTGGGGTCGGGTGCGGCCTCGCCGCGTGGCTAGCTTGCCCAAGAGAACCCAGCGCTCGCACCAGTGCTGAGTGCCTCGGTTAAGTGACAACAGACGAAGTCTGTTCCTGCCTTGCATACGCGAGGCAGTTGAAGTCACTTCTAATGGGATCTTAGGAATCATGCCGACTCGCGACAGGAGTTCCGCTTGAAGGCCTTGTTAGGCCGTTGAGCCCGCTAACTTCTGTAGCCATGACAGCCGCTTGCGCCTTGACACCCGGAAAGTGAATGAATAGACTATTCATTCACTTTCTCAGCATGCTTAATGGGTACGGAACATGTCTCGGCCAGAAGACTATGTTGTTGCTTCAATTGTTGCTAATGCTAATGCAGAAGCGAAATTCACACGTGCGACCGTGGCAAATCTGAATGCAGCAGCAGATCAGCTCACTGCCACTAAGAAATCTATGATTGATGATATGTCAAAGGGAATGTTTAAAACACCTCAAGAAGCGTTAGATTCAATTATGAAGCTTCAGAGTATTCAGAAACAGGTCGATGAATTGAAGACTTGTATTGAGTCTAAAGTAACTCAGAATTTTACTGATAAAGACGTGGACACGATCAGCGATATGAAGCGCCGGGGAATGAGTGAAGAGAAGATTGCCGGGCACTTTGGAACCAACCAGACGAAAATTAATCGCTTGCTGCATGGCAAGGTTCCAGTTGAAAAGACGTAAGTGCCCAGTAGCAGGTTTCGTAACGCTCTCTGACACGGGCATCTCCGCTTCCTGCCAGAAGCGGACGTAGAACACTGAAACTAAGCCGGGCCGCGAAGCGGCGTCGGTTTGAATGGATTGTTAGGTGTCAATCGGGGTGATCTTGACTAGCCCATTGGGGCTCATGGTGAATATCTGCAGGTCTAGAAATGACGAGTGAACCGATGAGAGCGATATGGACTCACAGCCGAAGGTCACAATATGCTCTCCATTGAAGGAGAGCTCCTGCTTTTTCTTGACTGTGATATCGCTCGGATTGGCAACAAATATTCCTATCGGTTTGGCGCCGCGAATTCTCCACTCGTTGTACCCGCCATAAGGCGCGTCGAAGCTGTCGACTATTGTTTTCTCAGTGGGGAAATTGCCGCCTGAATTTTCGGTTCCGCCGAAGTCCGATGATCCGGAATCATGTGCAAGAACAGATAGCACTTGCTCGAAGGTTGGAGCGAAAATTACGCCGACAGCTCCTGGAAGATCCATGGAGTGTCCGGGTGAGATCGCACAGCACGATCTTGTCTCGTTCTCAAAAGCGCTAATCGCATGCTGGAGGTCGCATGGAAATTCGACAGCGTGTGCCATCTCCGCAAAATGGGAAAAGTGAACAATCACTGCCTTATTTACAGCAAGTAGCTCCTGAAATTTCGACTCTTCCACGCAGTTCTTCCTCGGCGTCTAAGTCTTGAATTAAGCCGGGCCGCTAAGCAGCGTTGGCTTGAATGAATTGTTAGCTCTCAGCTATTTCAGTTCGCACTCTGGATCTTTGAATATTATCGTATCAACGTCGTGTTCGCCAATCTCACTTACATGCCTGAATTGAACTTTGCTCTTAAAGATTGCGAGGTCAGTGAGCGGCTTCATCTGGCTGTTACCTTCTGAGATTACCCCAGGAACCAGATAGTAAGTTTTATGAGCCCTATAGCCAGCTTTGAAGTTTTCAAGATTCATGCTCTCAGGCGGCGGTGTCATGCGATTGAGACGACTGACGCACATCAATAAGTCATCTTTAATCTCAATCCCCGACTCTTTGTACCGAGCCGAAAAACCATCAATGTCTGGGCCAACGATTACGGTGTAGCCTGGATCTTCGCCGGGAATATCACCTTCAATAATGGACACGCGAATCTCCTCATGGTCATCGTTGTCGCCGAAGCGATCTCGCCAGCCTTTGAATATCTTTCGAGCGGCTTCCTCATTTAAGAATGCCAATCCGAGGACAGGTGGCACACCTTGAGCGAACATGAAAAAGGTCGCCCGCCACTTCGCTTCGTTCCATAGATCAATGTCTATTGGTGAAATAAAGAAAAGTTTTGGGTCGGTCTTTACCGGCTTAAATGGCAACGGACGCCTTTGACCAAGTTCTGGTTTTTCGATATGCGACTGGCCGGTCAGGCGCTTGTATAGGCGGTCATAACGCACCGGCTCTGAGGCGTTGTAATGGGTGTATGGCTGAAGTGGAACAGGAATGAACGGGTAGTCCGTCTCCTCGAGAATAACGGGGATGAACTTTTGGTTGTCTAAGCCTGAGTTGTAGAGGTGCTGGTAAGCAATAGTTCCTTCCCATTTGACGCCCAGCCCCTTATTGGGAGCTTCGTCGCCCATCAGGCGCTTCAGATATGTCTCTGTGCAAATGATTAGTACATGCTTTGCATCACGAATCTTCTTGTCCATCCAGCGTGGCCAGCCTTCCGATGGCGACTCTTCATACTGATCAAGAACGCAATCTATGCCTTCGCTACGGAGGCGATTGGACAGCTCAAGTACGCGCTGCACATGAGCGGGTGAGTCGTAGCTATAGCTGATGAATACTTCTTCAGTCGACATAGTTGGGTGCTGAGAGCTAACTATCTAACTAATAGCCGGACCCGTGGGTCTGGCTATACGGCTTATCCACAGAGTACCGTATGGCGGGCTGTCCACTTTATACGCCTCGATCTTAGGTCTACTGAGTCAGGCTTACAAGCCGACGTATCGCCGGATCGACGAGACCAGCACTAGCGACTTCGAGGGTGCGCTTTGGGTCGAGCGCGGGCGCCAACACTCTTTGCCGCGTTGCCTGGTGGCGGCACATCCGCTTTCGGCCAATAGCGGACTCTCGCAGTGCCTCGAACAGGTCCAACCACGAATTTGCTTGGCCTGGAACGAAGTATCGGGCCGGCACTACTTGAACATCTCCAACACATCCTTGTCTTCATGCCGCTGCTCCCAGGTGGAGAGAAAACAGAAGCTCACGCCGCTTTGCATGGCAGCCTTCTGAAACCCGGCCAGTTCTTCCTTCGTGACCGGGTACTCAACCGGATCGAAGTGCAGAATCGCCCACGGCTTGACGAGACAGAACCCAGGCATGAGTTCCGAGAAGATCGCCTTGAGCAGGGGCCGGATATTCGAGAAGTCCTTGATCGGACCCGCGCGATTGCCAAGGGCATGACACTGGCGACGGATGGTCCTGTCTCCACCGACCAACCGCGCAGTAAAATGGTGCTGGTGCACTTTGACGTAGATCAGCTGGCGGCGAAAAATCCTCATCTTGCTCTCAACTCCGCACGCTCAATCGTCGCCCAAATGTCTGCATACCCTTCCATCAATGCGCAGCCTGCGCCTTCAGCGCGCTTGAATCCCTTCGCAGCAGGTACAGCGCAACCAGGAATGGCCACAGCGAGTTGATCGACGAGAACACGCGCTGGGTCAGCCCCCTGAGCCCCTCCGGATCCACTCCCACCACGTTCAACCAGAGATAGACGATGGCCCCGATGCTCACCACAGCGGTCACGGCGTACGCCCTTCGGTTGGCAGACCAAGCGCTCAATTCGATGTGCGACATCGCCGGTGCAATGATGTTTGCGATACCGATGGTGTAGAAGCCGTGCATCGGATGGCCCATGGGCCAGAGCCCGTTGGTCAGCATGGAGATGCCAAAGATCATCCAGCAGATCGCGCCGACGGCAATCCGGCGGCCGGACTCCCGCCATACCCCGATGGCAAACGCCACGAAGCCTACGCCAGAGCCGATGGCGGCAATCCTGGCGCAGATGCTTGCGAGCGTTGGCGCCTGCAGCAGCTCGCTGGCGTGCTGCGCAAGCGGGTTGTAGCCCGGTGCGAACACGGCGGCAACGCTGGTCCAGAACATGAACCACGGAAGCGGGACCAGACCCGCGGAGAGAAGCAGTCGGCTGCGACGTTGCACGTGCAGTGATCCTTGTTTTGGCCTGCGCCAGTGGGTGGAATCCATTCGAACGCTGCAGAACCTTGCTGCTGCGGGCAGGGCGGCCTTGAGTGACTACAGCGGTAGTCAGATTGCGCGCGGCACTCGGTAGGTTCAATAGGCAGGAAGTCATTTAAACCATCTAGCGGGTGTCGCAACGGTTCGGTTGCATGAGCGATCACGCATGTCCGATGGGCGAGTGCTGTCGCTTTTGCCGCGCTTGGCGTCTCTGGCGGAAGAATTTGAAGACTCCGTTCCAGAAGTGCCTGTACGCCTAGCCCGCCAAGGCTCTCGCCCCTTTCCACGCTATGCGACAATGCCAAAAACGTCTCGGGTTTTGGCGGCATTGCCCCCTATCCCTTGGCATTCCACACAACGACGAGTAATCGTTGCTCCGCCACCGTGCATCGGTGGCCGGGACTCGAAAACCCGTTGTTGTGATGAAGTTTGCGCTTGCCAGCCGGTATCACCTTGCGTGGTGCCGGCTGGCAATCCGTCTGCCGGCTATGGCGGGCGGGGCGTGGGGGCCTCGTGCCCGCCGGCGATCATCACACACCGGTTTTCGAGCCACGCCCTGCCCGCCACCTTTATCGGTGGCGGCTTCCGCCTGCTTGCACGGAGCCCGCCATGACCACACCGCACTCCCCTCCCCCGCGCCCCATCCAGGAAGCGCCCTCGGCCGCCCCGGCCCCGGACCCCAACAGCCTCATCGCCATCCTGCACGCCATCGGCGCGGGCGCTGCGGCCGACGGCCAGCCCTGGCCGGAGCGCCATCACCTGCGCAGCCGGCAGATGCAGTTGTCCGACGCCGACTGCGCGCTCACCGGGCAGCGCATCGTGCAGGAGATCCTGCTGGCGGCCGAGCGCACGCGCCAGAACGGCGAGCCCGAGCAATACGTGGGCGACCGGGTGATGGAGGGGTTGGTGATGGCCGACCTGGCACTTACCGCTTTCATCCACGAGCGGGTTCGGCCAAGGGACTGAGCGCCCCGCCAGCAACGCATGCCCTTCTACCTATGTGCGGGGTGACGAATGAAGCAGTACGGTCTTGCCGCTGTGGCGGCGTGCATGGCGGTGATCGGCGCAGTATGGGCAGCGTGGCCCGAGCCCGCGGGCGATCAGGTGTGGGCCTACCAGAAGCTGCAACCGGCCGATTACCGGTTGCTGCACAGTGATGCGCTGGGCTTCGTCACTGCGAAGGCGCAGGAAGGCTTTGAACTGCACACGCGCTATGCCGGGTTGACGTCCTTCGAGATCCGCTGCAAGGGCGTTCTGGTGCTGGACGTGGAGAACGCGCCCTCGCGCGTGCTGATCCGCATGCCTGCCGATGCGCGGTGGCGGGCGCCGGACATCGAGCGTCTACGTGCCAGCTTCGAGCGGTGGTTGGATCTGCACCAGAGTGAGGGCCGGTTGTTGGTGGAGCGTGCGGAGCCTTCGTGGGTCGAGGCACGGCTTGGGCGCCTTGACAGGTCGGTGCCTGATGACCAGCGATGCACGTTCAAGGACCCAGGCCGCCCTTGGCCGGAACCTCCCTCGTCATTCCGTCCGTCCAGCAGACCATTGCAGGCAGTGGAAGGAATGGCAGCATCATCCTCGGCATTGTTCCGACGTCCCCGAAGAATCGCGTGAATCACGTGCCGCCGGCACCGTTTCGGCGCAACTTGTGGCTGCGCTGAAGCCCCGCTAGCATCGGCTCAACGGCTTTTCCCGTTCTACCCCCGCATCCATGATGGAAGCCCCCGTGACCGAATCGACCGCCACCGAAGTTTCAGCCGAAGCCGCATCTCACAAGGGCGAATTCTTCCTGATTGACGCAGGCTTGCTGAGCAACGGCGGGGTTCCCGGTATAGAGATCGCCAACGAAGAGAAGCTGATCGATCCGGGGATGAATGTCATCTCGCGTCCTGATGGAACGCCCGGCCAGTATCCGGAACGCCCCCATCTGGTTCATGTACCTGAGAAGGGCGGAATGCCACGCGATCTGGAAGAGCTCGCTGGCATCTGGATTGTGTCGGAGCCGTTGAAGCAGCTGTTTGAGCAGTTGGACGCCGCGGCGTTTGCCTTTGTGGCCTGCGACTTCAGCCTTGCCGACGGCAGCCCCGGCCCTCAGTACTACCTGGGCAATGTGCTGCGCAGGCTCGATGCCCTGGACGAAGCCGCTTCCCGCGTGAGGATCAAGCTCGACCACAACTATCAGACCGGCGAGGACGAGAAACTTTACAGCCTTGTCGGCGGCGCCAGCCTGGTGTTTAAACAGGATGTTGTGGGGGATGCCCATATCTTCCGCCAGGAGCGCATGGGCGCACCGCCCATCTGCGACCGCGTGATGTTTGATGCGTTGAGTGCCACCAGCTTTTCCGGCGTACGGCTGCGCGATGTAGCCGATATTTAAGACGAGCTCTTTCAAACGGATTCTTGAATGAGGTGGTGCGCATGGCCGACACACCGGTTTTTCAGGGACACCATCTGATCGAACAGATTGCGTTCGAGCAAAGCCAGCTACTGAAGTCGCTTGCCAGGAGCGGTCATTTCGCGCTCCACGGACCCAACAACATTCTCAACCTGCCCGCGAACCCTGCGCTGGCGACCAGGTTGAGTATTTCGCCACACTCGGGCGGCCCGTTGAGTGCGTACTCGGATCAACTGAAGTTCGTTCTCGACGACCTCGCGGAAACATCCGATGGCCGAGCCTTGCTGTCGAAGGAGACTCCGCCGGATGTGCGGGCCGCCGCGGCCGAGCGTATGGGTGCCCGCATCCAGAACCTGGAATTCACGCTTCGCGCCGGCATCCTCAACGGCGACCTGGTCACCAACACGCCCGAGAACATGACCCCGGCGGAAGCCAACGCCAAGGTCCGCACCTTCTTCTCTGATCTGGACGGCTACCAGCGCACCCACGCCACGCAGATCGCGGAACTGAAGACGCTCAATCCGTCCGAGTTACGCTGGCGCGGCGTCACCCAGTCCGAGGCCAATGTGAGGTTGGCTCTGGATGCCATCGACGAACCCGGCAACTCCACCCTGAGCGAGCGCTGGGGTGGCCGCGCATCGTTGGGCACCGCCATTCAAGAGGCCAACCAGGGCGGCCGCCTGCCGTTGAGCGAGCAGACCGCCGCCCGGGTACGCACTGCGTTCAACCCGGAGATGCCACTGACCCTCGTGCGCCCTGGCCCGGCAACCACGGCTCCGGAACTGGCTGGCTCTGCTGGGCGAACGGGCGCTGCGGAAGGTGCCGCCGAAGCTGCCACCGGGCGCGGACAGATTACCGGCGCGCGCGTACTCGGTGCCGCTGGCGTCGCCGCTCTGGCCGTGGACTTCGCCATCACCGGCCACCGCGTGGCCGAGTTGCGCAGCGAGGGCAACGACGCCGGCGCAAAATCTGCTGCCACCCACTTCGTGGGGCGTACCGCGGGCGGCTTTGGCGGCGGCTTCCTGTTGGGCGCGGGGTACGGCCTGGTTACCGGCTCGTGGACCGGGCCAGGTGCGCTGGCTACCGGGCTGTTGGGCGGGGTGGCCGGTGGCTTTGCCGGTGAGTACTGGGCCCAGTACCAGGACAAGAAAGCCGTTTACACCCAGGTGGACCGCAACGGCAACGAATGGAGCCGCGATCCGGAAGATGCAAAGGGCACCTGGAGCCGCAGCGTGCGCACGCCGCAGCCCGACGGAAGCTACCGCGAGACCACCATGGTCGCCGGTGGCCGGCTGCTGGATGAACTGAACTACAAAGCCGCCAACGACTCCTATTCACTGGGCATGGCCAACCTGCCCAAGCCGCAGAACCCCTTCAAGCTCGATGCAGGCGGCGAGAGCACGCCGCCGCGCGAGCCGTTTGAAACCAACCGCCACTACGTGCGCAATCCGCACAACGGCGAATGGAACCTCTCCATCCACTCGATGATTGATGGGCGCGTCCCTTTCGACTACACCGTGCCCGTAAGCCCGGAAAAATCCGGCCAACTGGAACGGGAATCGCAGCGCATCATTGCCCAGAACGCCTTGAACACGCCGGAGGCGCTCGCCGCCCGTTACCAGGTGGCGTTCAACCAGTACAACTGGCACGAGTTCGCCACCATTGAGCCGGTACCGGAGGTGATCACCAACGCGCTGACCCAGACGCAGCCCCTGCACGCTTCCAACGGCGAGAAGTACACGCAGGACGCCAACGGGCAGTGGCAAACGCCGGGTTGGGTGTACGGCACCAACCCGGCCGAGGGCAGCATCATCGAGGAGCTCAATCGTACGCGACAGAGCCAGCAGGCCGGCGTACAGGAGCTGACGTCCATGGCCGACATCGCCCGGGCCAACCCCACGCCAACCGAGTACAGCCTGCGCAGCCAGGTGGTGGACGCCTACCGTAGTGCCGGCATTGTGCACAGTGCCGAAGAGATTGATGACGCCGTAGCCGCCGTTGCACAGGATCACGCACGCGCCGTGCCCGACTTCGGCACGTTCACGCTGCAGGTACAGAAGGATGGCTCGCTGGCCACACTGGCTGGGAAAGATGACGAGCGCATGCAGATCGTTTGCATCACCACGCCAGAGGAGATTGCTCAGGCACACGTGCAGCACTCGACTGCCGAACAGCAGCCCGCGGATGCCTTGCCGCGCGCGCCAACTTCACCTGAGCCCGCACCGAATGCATCGCCGCCACACACCTCCAGGCCTGCCACGCAGCACGACGCTGACGTAGAACGGCACCACAGCACAGCCCTGCGCCCAGATGGCAGCGGGCTGCTGGAACAGCTGCGCTCGTCGGTAGCGATGCTGGATGAGAAGAACAACAAGCCGTGGGACCAGAGCAGCGACCGCCTGCTGGCCAGCGCCTACCGGCTTGCGGCAGACGCCGGGTTCAAGCCCGGCGACAAAGTAGACGCGGCATTGAGTGAAGCCACCGATACCCGTGCTGCGGGCACCACGCTGTTCGTGACACGCTCCGGACCGGGCGCGTCATCGGACCCCGCCGCCAACCGGGCGCAGATGCCAACACAGGACGCCCTGGCGGTCGCACCGGAGCAGCAGTATGCAGCGGCCAACCGGAGCCTCGGCGGCCAGGACCGGGAGCGGTCGCAGCAGCTGGCGCAAGCCCAGGAGCGGCAGCAGGAAGAGAGCCGGCCGGGGCCGCGGATGGGTTGATGGCAGCAGTTCTGGCTGATCAACGCCGATCCACTTGATACCGGGCGATCTCCGGCGCTCACGTTGTAGAGACGGGTTTCCGCACAGGAACAAGGCACGCTCCAGGCACCTGTCGGAATCCTCCTAGCTGCGCCACCAGCAAATCCCGATATCCCTGCGCAGAGCACCTGCCGCACGATCAAGCGCCTCTCTGCAGGAATCCACACATGAGCCTGGCACTGGTCCACAGCCGCGCCCGCGCCGGGGTCGATGCCCCGTTGGTGCGGGTGGAAGTGCATCTCTCTGGCGGCCTTCCTGTCACCCAGATCGTTGGCCTGGCCGAAACCAGCGTGCGTGAGTCCCGTGAGCGCGTGCGTGCTGCCCTTCTTTGCGCCCGCTTCGACTTTCCGCAGCGGCGCATCACCTTGAACCTCGCGCCTGCCGACTTGCCCAAGGAAGGTGGGCGCTACGATCTGGCCATCGCGCCGGGCATTCTGGCGGCCAATGGCCAGGTCGATCCGCAGTCGCTGCTGCAGTACGAATTCCTGGGCGAGCTTGGCCTGACCGGTGAACTGCGGCCGGTGGTGGGCGCACTGCCGGCCGCGATTGTGGCGGCCGAGGCCGGCGCAACCTGATGGATTGGACCCAAGACGATGGCGGCAGCCTCCACTCCGGGCACCACAGCGCCAGTGCGGCGGCGCCGGCGGCAAGTGGCAAGTGGCAAGTGGAAATCCACCATGCAGACGCGCTTGTCACATTCCTCAATATGACCATGCTCTGAAACACCGCCAAACTGCTCTGCAAAGTCTATCCTGCCGGCGCACAAGGCCAGAGCTCGACACCTCTCAATCCTGCAGCTCTGATGGCGTTCGCTACTGTCGCACTCACAATCATTGCGTTCGCCGACTGATGCTCGACCCCGAAACGCTGCGAACTACGGAAGATCGGCACATCTGGAGGGTTCTTGATTGACGGGAAAAAGCCGCGGTCATGCCATTGGTAGCGTTCCCTGCCGCATTTCTCGCAACGAACTCCATCCAGCTCGCCCATACACAGCGGAACCACAGGCCCAAGATCGAGTTGAACAACCTCATCCAAGAGGCTTCCTTTGGTGTCCTCAACCGGAAGCACTCCGATACCCAGGGGGCGAAGATGTTCTGACCAAACGGAAGTCTGCATGAAGCAAGCTTCCTCTACCCAATTCAGCTTCAGAAAGGCATTCCGCCCCCACTTCAACGTCTTCTTGATCCGGAACGGCGCCACCTGAACTGCGCCTTCGCCACATTTTGGACATCGCGCGCTCAGGTCGTACGCCTGCTCAAGATACAGAAAATCTCTTTCTGGCTGTGGGTAGCCGCTGGCGTGGACAACCTGAAGCGCGCAGTGTGCGGCTTCCGAAATCTCCGCAGCAGTAAACTCCGTGGTCACAGAAGTTGCACCATTCCACGAGCGAATCAAGCTACAAGCTTCACTCCACCCTGGCGCACCTTCCAAAGCAAAGCTCACAGCAATACCACCGACTTCAGGACGAGGATCAGCCGGGGGCTGAACCTTCAAACCTAGAGCACGGAGCTGCAAAGCACGTGCCTCACTCCAAGTGAAAGCAAATCGATACTTGATCTTCATGTCACGATGCTATCAGAGTCCCAAAGATTTAAGGATGGCGGGATGATTGGCATAAATTGACCTTGCGGCGTCCATTATCTGGGCTTGGCTCGGTGGCGGCCTGCCATACGGAAACATCGATCGCCACTGATTGGTAAAGACCTGATGCTCCGTTCTAGTCACCACAACCGAAAGCATTTCACCCTCCTTCACTTGCATAACACCTGCAAACCGCTTCTCAATAAGATGGTGAACTTGTAACCCAGACCCTGTACCTACCATTCTCTTCAGAGAGTTGTAGGATGCAATGCCAAACTCACCCGCACGCGAGAGATTCCCAAAGCCTCTCGCTGCATTGCCCCCACGCAGCACTACCATGATGGAGGCGAGCTTGAGGCCACCAGCAGCCGTTGATCCCGTTGGAGAGTTCATCAACGGAACGACGATCGCCTCCGACACGGCATCGAAATCGGTCAAGCTCCCCTGTCCGATGAAGAAATTCCGTTCAGAAAAGTACTCCTCAATGGCACCCAGGCCTGTAGCCTTGACGGTCTCTGCAGGCGCGGGGGCGTTGGGATCGTGCTGGGGCACTCCGCCAGGTGTCGGCGACGGCGCACCGGTCAGGTTTGCCCCGGCGAACCAGCTGCCATTGCACATATGTGACCCGGTTGCCTGGTCACACGCGCCCGTGGGATCAGAGAATCGGAATGGGTTGTTGCTGGCGTACCGATAGCGATTGAAATTTGGCCCTCCGGAGGTGCTAGCAGCTAACGGATCGGGAGAAATGAACCTCGCCAGTTGTGGGTCGTAGTAGCGCCGCCCCATGTAGACCAGTCCCGTGTCGGGATCCGCAAGATGGCCTGAGTAGCCTGGAATCTTCGCAGCAGGCGCCGCGTCTGCCTCTCCATATGGTGACCAGAAGTGACGCGTCAGCACCTCTCCATTAGCCCTGCTCGTTGCCACAAGCGTATTGAGTGCATCGTGATGAAGATAGGTGAGCGTTGCCCCCGTGGCAGAGCTGGTGCGAATAGCCAGCAGTCTCTTGCCGAGGTAGATGTAGTCGGACGTTTCCCCACCTTGGGTGGATTCGATCAGCTCCCCACCCACGAGATACTGCCAGGAGCGATCCAGATCACTCGCCAAGAAACCAAGTTCACCGCCACCGCGCTCTGGAATGGATACATCCCAGTTGTGGCTACCCGTGATGGGCGCCTGGCCCAAGATGGGTGAATTTTCTGATGTCGGTGCCGACGTTGATGCTGTTGCGTAAGCACGCAGTCCGGCTCCTTCGTAGAAGTATTTCTGTACATCTCCGGCGGAACGGAGCTGGCCACCCATGTCGTAGGTGAACGTCTGGCCGTTACGCACCGCCAGATTGCCTGCCGCGTCGTAGGAGAAGCCAGAGACGCCGTTACCGCTGGGGTCCCGCAGCAGTTCCAGGCGATTGCGGGTGTCGTAATGGAACGTGCGCTCCCGCTTCCCTGGCAATCGCATCGAGACGATGTTGTCCAACGTGTCATAGCCGAACGTGTACTGCCCATTCCCACCAAATGCCGGCGCGCGGGCCTGAATCAATCGATCAAGGCGATCGTAGCCCAAGCTGATCTTCCAGGAGTCGCCGCGTACGGCATCGCTGATCTGGCTGATGTTTCCCGTCGCGTCATAGCTGTAGTTCAGATCGACCATGCCACTGTCAACGATGCGGCTGGTCAACTGTCGCGCATTCTCGGTTACGCCACGTACGATGCCATTGCCGTAGGTCAGCGCGGCGGTTTCACCACTGGGGAAGTAGGCGATGTTGCTGGCGAGTACGGCGCCAGTGCCATCCTGTAGCCGCACGGGCTGGCCCAGAGCATTCAAGGATTGCTGGACGGAGTAGCCATCGGGGTAGTCCGTACGAACATGCTGACCCATGTGGTCATAGCCAAATGCCAGCGTTCGGGCGCTCGCGCTGCCTATGACACGGCTCTGACTGACCACCGACCCGAGAGAGTTGTAGGTACGGGTGGTCACCACTGGCACACGGTCCTGATTGAAGACCCTCTCAGTCTTCAGCTGGCCCGTAGGTGTGTACTCAAGCTGCTGATCACCCAGACCATCGGGATAGACCACCGTCTGCAGGCGATTGCTGGCATCGTAGTTGCGTGAAACGCGGCGCGCTGCAATCTGCGGCGCCTCACGGTTGCATTCGGTCAGGCTGGGCAACTCCAGCCCGCTCGCACTCCAGGCAAGATTGCCGGCCGCATCGTAGCCAAACACGGTCGCCCCGGTTTCTGGCTCGATGACCTTGCACAACCGAAGGTTGTCGTCGTAGACGTATCGCCGGGCCACGGTCGGGGCCGGATTGTCTGGATTGACTGGCAAGGTAGGAGCGGCTTTGGCAGTGGCCGCCGCCTGGGCAATTGCATCGCCGGCGACCGAAAGCGTGAATCGATTCGTGCCGGAGCCAATCGGCACCACGATGGAACCGCTCGCTCCGCTGCCGACCACAGAACCGCCATCACGCTTGAGTTCTGCACGGGAGTCCGTGGCCGACCAGGTCAGGGTGACGTTGCAGGTCTGCGCACCAGCTGCAATCTGGCACATCGCAGGGGACACAGACAGAGTGCCACTGGGCGCTGCGGGAACGACGAACGCACCGGAACCATCAATGGTGTTGTTGGGTTGTCCAACGGGAGAAATTCCATGGACATAGATCGGTTGCCCAGCCCGCTGGCGGCGCTGCTCGTTGCTCATTGGAAGCGAGAAGCGATGATTGCCTCCGGCCTTGCAGGACGTAGCTACGGCCGGCTCACTCGCCAAGTCGGCCTTACCGGTCAGGAAGATCGTCCCGCCACTGCCGGCGGCTCCACCGGTGTAGACATGAATGTCGATCGACGAATCAATGCCCGTCGAACACGCCCATCCTCGGATCTGACCGTCGCTGGTGACGCCATCGATATTGCCAATTACCTTGGACGGCGGCCCATTGACGGTGACCTGGACATTGTCACTTTCCCGACCAAACCACTCTTTGCCCTCTTCCAGCAATCGCCATTGGAAGCTGTAGACGCCCGGCAATGAAGGAGCTACCACATCGAATTCAAAGAACGCAGGCAGCTGTGGACTGACTTCATTCGGCATTGGAACCCGCGCCCTGCCCCACCGGACATTATCATTGGGATTCCAGGAACCCAATGCATAGCCCGCAGACGCCGACCACGTGGTATTGCCCGTATTGACGAACTTCAGCTTGACGCGATAGGTCCGCCCGGCCTCCATGCTGGTCGGAACCTCTTGCTCATACATGACGCCGCGATTGAGCCTTCCGGTCGTCTCAAAGGTCTGCTCGCTGCTGGTGCTACCAAAGCGAGCACCATTCCGGTTCATTTGCCATTGGAGCGTTGTCGGCCCGTTCTCACTGGCCGCTACTCCGTTGAACGTAAACGTCGCTGTGCCACCCGGAGCCACGTCATGAGGTACAGCAACCTCGGCAATTCCTAGCTTCGTAGCGCCGGAAACGTAGCGCTCGGCCTGCCCCAGTCGATAGCCTTCCACTGCTCGCCACGTTGTGTTGCCCGTGTTCCGGAAGGTGACGGTACCGCTGAATGGGGTTCCTCTATCGGCCGAGTTAGGCCAGCTTGCAGAGACGTACTCCGCGCCGTCGAAAGGGGTTGGCGGTGCCGCCACCGTGACCGTGATCGTGGGTGAGATTAGTTGTCGGGAAGACTCATTGCCGTTGAAGTTGCGCACGCCAAATGCCTTGTAGACATACTGATACGTGCCCGCCGACAGACCGTTCTCGGTATAGGTCCCGTTCGGAAGTCGGGAGATCACTTGGCCATTGCGCGTGAGCTGTATGTCTTCCAGATACTCCGCTTTGGGGCCGGTACTTGTGACGCCACTTTTGAGCTGCAACTGATAGGTTGCTGGTGCCGTGTAGGAGGTTTGGGCTGGCCCCGTAAGTTCAATCCAAGCGTCAGCGTGTGCCACTTGGCATAGGAAGATGATCATCAGCCCCAGCAGAACCGCCGCGGCCATGCGCAGTTTTTCAGCGTTCACGCTTGCCATCCTTGACATGCCTTTTAGTTGGCGGACTGGGCTACTTCGGTGGTAAGGCCAAAAGCATTTCGTTTGATGCTGACTTTGCTGCCATCGGCACGAATGATCTGCGCAGGCCTCCCGTAGTCCGGGCCTTCAAACGCATCGAATCGGGTGATGGTCTGATGGCCGAGTGGATCCACGACTGTGGTGGTGGCATTGCTGCTGTAGCCAATGGTTGTAATCAGCAGGCCCTGCTCGCTGTCTTGGGACGAAGAGGTCTTCCGCCCCAGCGCGTCGTACTCGGTCCAGGTACCGGTCGCCACCGTGCTATCGCTTGAAGGATAAGAGGTGAACGTCAGGCGACCTTCGCTGTCGTATGCGTTCCTGACCCACCGCTGCGTGCCGGCGACGTTGTTTGCATCGTATTCGCGCACCAGGAGCGGCTGCCAGAGTGCGTCGAGATAGGTTTCCTGGCGCCGTGCCCCTTGGGCGTTATCGACTCGCCAGTGCCCCGGCGAAAGGCCGTACTCATCGGCCGCGACCTGACGGAATGAGATGGTAGTCTTGGCCCACTGGTTCTCATCGACCGGCGGTTGGACTTCGCGCACGCGACCCATCGGATCGTGCAGATAGGAAGTAGTCCTTTGTAGCGCGTCCGTGGTGGAAGTGATCCACCCGTTTCCATCTGCCGACATGCGATTGGTGGTGCCATCGGGATTGATGACCAATCGCGGCACGCCGCGATACCAGTCCTGGATCTGCGTTTCGTTCCCCTTTCCATCGCGCACTGCACTGATCGTGCCATCCGCCGCATAAGTAACACTCTGCAGCAAAGCCCCGGCCCGATAGACGGCATTCGGCTTGGCCATACCGTCATAGGCATACTGTGTGGTGATCTTTCCCGACGCAGCCTCCTTGACACTCAGCACCTGATCCAAGACCCAAGGGCTGGCCGTATCCAGATGCTCTCGTATCTCAGCCTTGGTACCAGAAGGACCGGTATAGCTCACGCGTGCCGGACGGGCCTTGCGATCGAAATCGCTGTAGACCACGCGGTAGGTATCGCCATCTTGAGAGAATGTGCTTTCACTGAGAGCGCTCAGCATGCCCGCCAAGAACTGACCCGCTTGCACCCCGATGGAATGCCCGACCCGCGTACTGAACGGACCGGTCTCGGAACCGAACGTATAGGTGTAGAGCTCGTCACGCTCCACTTGGCCAGCTGCGTCCAGAACCTGCTTTTGCATGAGCTTTCGCTCGTTCAGAGCTGGATTGGCACCGTAGCGCTCGCGAATCTGCGTTCCATCCGGCTTGGTCAGGCTGGACCAGCGGCCGCTTCCCGGCAACTGCAGGTTGTAGCTTCGCGTAGTGACCATCGGAGACAGTCCGGGCCCGGTGATGGTGCGCTTCTTCAAAGACCACGCTTGGTAGTGCGAGGGTGTCAGTCCATTGCAAGGATCGGAGCGAATGAACAACTCCATTTCAAAGTCGAATATGCCTTGCGCACCCGAGGGGGCGACCACCGTCATCTGCGTAGGAGGGGGCTCACTACCGGCCCGTATTTCGCACCCGCCCTCATCGTCGGCTTTACGGATAGGGAAACTGGACTGGAGGCGTCCGCGATGACTGTAAGCCCACGCCGAGCCATCCGGAAGCGTGACCTGGGACAAGCCACCGTCGTTCCCGTCCGTGTCGCCAACATACGAATACCGCCATATGCGCCCATTGGCTTGCACGCTGGTCACCCGACCGTCGCCGTCATAGCTCAGGTCAATCCGGCGACCGTCGCTGGACTGAATGCTAGTGAGTTTGTCTCCGTTGTAACTATAGGACACCCAATTCCCATAACGGTCCTCCACACGCGACGCCAGAAGATAGACCCGCTTACGCCCCACCGAACGATTGGCAGCGCCATCACTGAACTGAGCTGTTGCATAGGGCCTTTCCACACCCCAGTCGAAGAAGTACTTCTTCCCATCCGGGGTGTGCCCAATAAACGCCTCGCCCGGATATCCGTTTCGTGTTGCAGCCAAACAGGTGAACCGTGCTCTCGAAGCCGTCATCCACTTGGGCGCCTCCAAGCCTGGTGCCGTGGCATGGGACGGATCGTCGGCAATCAGAAGCTCCTCGCCATTTCCGCCATGCCACTTCACGTCAATGCCGAAGCCGATATTGGTATAGCCCCAGGTCTCCAATAGGTAGGGCGCCTTATTGACCGAACAACGCTGTGTGGTCTGCGCCCCTGGATCGCCCGTAATCCATCCAGCCCCCTTGGTCCATACGCCCGACATGTGGGGAACGACGATTTCCCAATCGTCAAACAGCGTCAGCCCTTTGGCCTCGCTATAGCGAGATCCTCGGTTGACGGCCTCAACTCCAAAGCGGCGGGCGATGCTGACCGGAAGGTCGAAATTGCCAGGTATGGACACGTCTTCAACGAGGAACTCGGTGCTGCCGTCGAAGCCGGAAGTTCGATCCCCGAATACCTCATCTGCGGATATGGCGGCAAGCGACTGCGCGCTTTTTACCTTCTTCTCATACTCTTGGTAGTTGAAGAGTCCATCCTGGGCTGAGACGTGGAACCCGACTCCCAGCGCAAGTGCCAAGCCAACGATGAGCGAGCAAAGCGGCGAGCCCGGATAAACATTGCAGGGAGCATTTTCCCCCCGCCGGTCCTTGGCAGAAATCATGTCCGTTACATCCTTGGATGAAGGGCGACAAACGACTCAGCTTCCGTTCATGCGGATGATCACTCGAACTGAAGCATCCCTGTCAAGGCCTGATCTTCATGTTCGGACTTCCTCAGTTCAATCAGCAGTCGTCCTGTTGGGTAGCCAGCATGATCGATGCAGTCTGGCGAGTGCCGGATAGCGAACGCGCGCGCATCAGCTTCGAGCGTTGGATGAACTCTCAGCGGAAACTGGGACGGTTGCTCTAGGAAGACGCAGAGCCACTGTTGGTCGAGGCGTGCTCTGGGTGCTCTGGCGAGTGTGCACCAGGCGAACACCGGCCAGAATCCTCCTAGCCACTTCACCAGCAATTCCCGATAGCTCCCCGCAGCGCACCTGCCGCACGATCAAGCGCCCCTCTGCAGGAAACCACACATGAGCCTGGCGCTGGTCCACAGCCGTGCCCGCGCCGGGGTCGATGCCCCGCTGGTGCGGGTGGAAGTGCATCTCTCTGGCGGCCTGCCTGTCACTCAGATCGTGGGCTTGGCCGAAACCAGCGTGCGCGAGTCCCGCGAACGCGTGCGTGCCGCCCTGCTCTGTGCACGCTTCGACTTTCCCCAGCGGCGCATCACGCTCAACCTCGCCCCCGCCGACCTGCCCAAGGAAGGTGGGCGCTACGACCTGGCCATCGCGCTGGGCATTCTGGCGGCCAGCGGCCAGGTCGATCCGCAGTCGCTGCTGCAGTATGAGTTTCTGGGCGAGCTTGGCCTGACCGGTGAGCTGCGGCCGGTAGCAGGTGCACTGCCCGCCGCAATTGCCGCCGCCGAGGCTGGGCGCATCCTAGTGGTGCCTCCGGGGAATGCCGCAGAGGCTGCGTTGGCCGAGCACGCCGATGTGCGAGTAGCGCGTACGTTGCTGGAATGCTGCGCCGGACTGGGCAATCCGCGCCTGTTGCCAACCGTGGAGCGCGCAGACACGACACCGTTGCCACTGCCCGATCTGGCCGACGTGCGCGGGCAGGCGCACGCACGGCGCGCGTTGGAAGTGGCCGCAGCGGGTGGGCACCATCTGTTGTTGATCGGCAGTCCTGGCTGCGGCAAGACACTTCTGGCCTCGCGTCTGCCCAGTCTGCTGCCGGATACCGAGGAAGTCGAAGCACTGCAGCTGGCCGCCATTGCATCGGTGAGTGGCGAAGGGCTGGACCCAAGACGATGGCGGCAGCGGCCCTTTCGGGCGCCACATCACAGTGCCAGTGCGGCGGCGCTGGTGGGCGGCGGCAACCCGCCCTGCCCCGGCGAAATCTCGCTGGCTTATCACGGCGTGCTGTTCCTGGACGAGCTTCCGGAATGGAACCGCAGTGCGTTGGAGACTCTGCGAGAGCCGCTGGAATCCGGTCACATCCGCATCGCCCGCGCGGCACGCAGCGTGCAGTATCCCGCGCGGTTCCAACTGGTGGCAGCGATGAACCCTTGCCCGTGTGGCTGGGCCGGTGACCGCAGCAACCGTTGCCTGTGCAGCGATGAACGGATCAACCGCTATCGTGCGCGCGTCTCTGGCCCACTGCTGGACCGTATTGACCTGCATATCAGCGTGGCGCGCATGGACGCGGTGGAGCTGCGGGAGAGCACGCCGCTGGGTGAACCGAGTGCTGCAGTACGTGCGCGGGTGGAAGCCGCCCATGCCCGGCAGCAGGCGCGTGGAGGGCTCAATGCGCATCTGCCGCCGGCAGCGCTGCGGGCGTGTACCCTACTGAGCGAGGGCGATCAGGACATGCTTGAACAGGCCATCGAGCGTCTGCAGCTTTCCGCACGGGCGATGCACCGGATTCTGCGCGTGGCGCGCACGATTGCGGATCTGGCGGGTTGCGAGGACATCCAGACCGCGCATCTGGCTGAGGCGATCGGGTACCGGCAGCTGGACCGGGGAAAGCCTTAGAAGCACCCGTTGGAGAGGACGTTGGTAGAGTCGACTGTTAGTCGACTCGCGCGCGAAGCGCAGATTTCCGCGGAGCCGATGAGTAGAGCAGTCGACTAACAGTCGACTCTATCCAGAGAAGGTCATGACAGCGGTTGGGACAATGCCATAGCAGGTCATGGCTGCGGATGGTGCGAGGGCGCCAGGGCGGTTCATGGCAATCCGGCGTCGCCAGGAGCATCCCTGCAAATCAAGCCGCAGTACCCATCCGCCCACGCCTCGCCAGCAGCGCCACCCGACGGCTGACCAGCGCGTGCAGCTCCGCCAGCTCCGACGCCCGGTCAGCCGTCATGTTCCCGCCAAACACCACCCTCGACAACGCCGCCTCGTCGCTGTCGTCCGGGTGCTGCCAACGGTCGCGATACACCTTCTGGCACACAAGCCAGGCCTTCCGCAGCCCACCGCCGGGCAGCGGGCGGACTACGCGTTCGTAGACGTGCCAGAACTGGTACTCGGCACGCAGGTCGATTTCAGGCGCTACGGACAGCGCCTGCCGGGGCCGTCCTGGGCCCCGGATGCCGAACAGCGGGGTTCGCGGGTTGTGCTGTGCCATGCCAACAGGATGACCCATCAACATTGTGGGAACCTTGCGTCGCCGCCAGAAAATCCCTGTTGATTGCGCAAGGGGGGGGTCTTGGCGGGTTTGGGTCAACTATCCACGCATGGCGTGGATCTACCTAGAAGGTTAGCGACGTGCTGAACATCAGCTGCCGGGGCGCACTCCGCTGCAGGGTCTGGTAATCCCCCGAGAACGACGAGCCGGCGATGGTGGCGGTGCCGATGTTGTGGCGGTTGAACAGGTTGCTCACGTCCAGCCGCAGCTCCAGCCCGGGTACTGCACTGTCCGCACCGAAACGATACGCCGCATAGGTATTGACCTGCCAGAACGTGGGCACGCGGATGTCGTTCTCGTAGGTGAAGGGCTGGCGCAGGTAGGAGGTGCTGGTGGCACCAAAGCGCCAGTCGCCGAAGTGGGCGGACAGGTCGCTGACCAGCGAGATCTGTGGGTAGCCCGGCTGGGCATTGCCCTTGATCGGGTACACCGTATCGCCCACCACGAAATCGCTGTCGTAGTACGAACGAGCCACGGCCACGCCCTGGTAGAACTGCAGGTGGTCGGTCAAGTCGGCGGTGATGCCGAGGTCGGCACCGATCACGTGCATCTTCGGCATCAGCCGCACGGTGTTGATCTGCGTGAACTGGGTGCCGATGGCGGCCGACAGCAGGCGGTTGCGGATGTCGTTGTAGAACACATCGCCGGTGATCGTCAGCCGGTCGAAGCGGTGTGATGCGCCCACGGTGAGGTTCCAGTTCTTCTCCGGGCGCAGCGTACCGGCCACGCGGTCGAACTCCTCCTGGTCGGTGATGGTCCATGCCGAGGCGGTGTAACCGATGTTGCCGCGCTGGGCCACGCGGTAGCCGTTCATGGTGTTGGCCAGGTCGATGAACGCATCGGTGGATTCAGTCGGGCTCCAGAACAGCGAGACATGTGGCAGGAAGTTGCTCTTCGCGCGCAGCGTGCCGTTCACCGGACGGTCCTTGGCATCACCGAGGCCGCCACCGCTGGTGCGGAAGTCCACGGCCTTGAAGCCGACACCCAGCTTCAGCGTGTCGTTCAGCACGATGTCGTCCTGCAGGTAGAACTGGCGCGAGCGGGTCACCCAGCTCGATGCGTTGTCGGTCTTGAACGCGGGGCCGTACACGTCGAACGGGCCGGTGGCCTTCAGCGGCGGGCCCTCGCCCAGCAGTGGCTGCTGGTACCACTCGGTCTTGGCCGCGGCCTTGCTCTTCTCCTGCCAGAAACCGGCAGTGAAGGTGTGCGCGCCGGTCTCGAACTGCAGGTTGACCATGCCGCCCAGGCGGTTGAGGCGCGGCGTCTGGACCTGTTCGGAGAACGGTGCGCCGTTGGGCGACGGTACGGTCGGGTCAGTCAGCGTGGCCTGGGTGTGGCTGTTGGCGTTGTACAGCTGCACGTTGCCACGCAGTGCCGGGGTGATCTGGAAGCGGTGGTTGATCGAGGACACGCGGTCGCGGGTGATCTGGCCGGTGTCGTACGGAATCAGTTCGGACAGCTCACCGCAGGTGTAGGCGCCGCAGGACTTGTCTGCGTTCTCCGGCGAGGCCACGTACCAGGCCCACGCGTAATCCGGGTAGAAGATGTCGGCCTTCCAGCCGAGCTTGCGGATCATGTCGAAGGAGATGTTGTTGTAGCCCCAGACCTTGGCCTTGCTGTCGGACAGGAACACGGTGACATCGCCCCAGGCGACGTCCTGCTGCAGCTTCAGGTCGCCGCGCAGGAAGTTCTGCGTGCCTTCGCCCTGGTACTTGTCGGCGGACACGCGCTGCAGGTCGACCAGCACTTTCGGGCCGTGCTCACCGAGCTGGCCGCTCTGCCCGGACACGGTGGTGACCAGCGTGCTGTTGCTGCCCACGCCCTGCTTCACGCGCAGGCTGGGCGTGTCCTGCAGCTCGCGCAGGCGGTATTCCAGGCTGCCGCCGTTGACGCTGCTGGAGAACACGCTGACCGGTGCGCCACCGGGACTGATCGTGATCGCGCCGATGCCATCGGGCACGCCCACGTTCACCACGCTGGTGCCGGTGAGCGAGAGGAAGCCGTTGTCGTTCAGCGGCACGCCCTCGAAGGTGATGCCCATTTCATTCATGCGGAAGCCACGCACGAACAGGCTGGTGGCCGAGATGTCCAGGCCCAGGCCGTCGGTGGCGGTGTAGCTGGCGCCGGGCACCTGCTTGAGCATGGCCAGGCCATTGTTGCCGCTGACCATCGCGTCGAGGTCTTCGGCCTTGATGATGTAGCGGTTCGGGCCAACCACCTGGGTCGGTGCAACGGCGGCGCCGCGCGGTGTGGCGATCACCTGCAGGGCATTCAAGGTGGTGGGCGTGTCGTGCGCGGTCTCGGCCGAGTCGGCGGCATACGCAGGGGCGGCAATGGCCGTGATGATCGCCAGGGCGAGGCGCGTCGTGGGCGGGGTGTTCATGAGCAGATCCAAGGTGCAGGGGGAGTGCGGCGCAGGCGCACGCCCAGCGCGTTGCAGCGCCGGTGTCGGCGCCTGGCTGGCGGTGCGATTGCGTTGAGGGTGTGACGGCGCTGTCCGCGCCGGTCAGTGGCAGAGGAAGACGATCCTCTGCCTCAGAATTCGATGGCGTGATTTCGACGTGCGAAAGTCTTGCATCGCACTGCCGCATCCGCCATTGCACCGTGGTACAGCGCCGATGGCGGTGGGGATGGGTGGGCTATACGTGGGTATAGCCTGGGTCGGCGCTTGCCGATTGCGTGTGCCAACCAAGGTTGGCACCTACCAGAGCATGGGGACCCGCGGTTACTGCAGAACGAAGCGCTCAATCGCGCGCGCCACGCCTTCATCAGCATTGCTGCTGGTCTCGAACCGCGCCACCGCCTTCACCGCGTCGATGGCATTGCCCATTGCCACGCTGGTACCGGCGTACTGCAGCATGGTCAGGTCGTTCTCCTGGTCACCGATGGCCATCACGTTGGCGCGGTCGATGCCCAGGTGCTCGGCCAGCTTCTGCAGGCTCGGTCCCTTGCCTGCACGGTGGTCGAACACTTCCAGGAAGAACGGTGCGCTCTTCAGCACCGCGAAGCGCTCGGTCAGTTCGCTGGGCAGGCGCGCGATGGCGGCGTCCAGCACCTCGGGCTCGTCGATCATCATCAGCTTGATGAAGGACATCGACGGGTCCATGTCGGCCACGCGGCGGTACGACAGCGGCATCCGCGAAAGATGCGAGTCGGCCACGGTGTAGCAGCTGATGTCCTGGTTGGGTGTGTAGATGCGCTGGCTGTCCAGCGCCTGGAAGTGCACGCCCAGTTCGCGCGCCACCTGCTCGCAGAACAGGAAGTCGGCGAAGCTGAGCGGGTACTCGACCACGGTTTCACGGGTGCCGATGCGCTGCACCAGGCCGCCGTTGCAGGCGATGCAGTAGTCATCGTCGCCATCGATGCCGAGTTCGTGCAGGAATGGCGCCAGGCCCGGCACCGGGCGGCCGCTGGTCAGCACGATGTGCACGCCCAGCGCGCGTGCCTGCGCAATCGCCTGCGTGGCCCGGGCGGTGAGCCGATGGGCTGGGTCCAGCAGGGTGCCATCCATGTCGATGGCGACCAGTTCGATGGTCGATTGCCTGCGGCCCATATCCATTGCGTTCAACTCGTGCGGGGCACGCCAGTTTACCCCCTCATGCCCGGTTCACCTCTTTGCCCACGCTGGCCGGGATACTGCAGGAGCCTGTGCGTCCCCCACCGCAGGACGGCCCACTGACCGCCCTTCCCTGGAGAACCTTGCGACGCATGACCTACCGTGCCCCCGAAACCAACGACAGCGCGCCCCTGGCCCAGCAGATCGAGCAGATGATCGACGAGCTGCCCGGCGAACAGGTCAGCGTCGGTACCCTGCTCAGCGCGCTGGGCGATGAAGGCCTGCTGCTGATCGTGATCCTGCTCTCGGCCATCTTCATCATTCCCGTATCGATTCCCGGGCTGAGCACCGTGTTCGGCGCCTCGATCCTTCTGATCGGCCTGAGCCGGGTACGCAACCGCCCGCTGTGGGTGCCGCAGAAACTGGCGCGCCGCGAGATCGCCACCGACAAGCTGAAGGCCAACCTTGGCCGTGCACTGAAGTGGGTGCACCGCATGGAGCGGCTGTCGCGGCCGATGCGCCTGGCGGTGATGGTGCGTTCGAAGAAGATGATGCGCCTGAACAATCTGGCGCTGGTCGTGGCCACCCTGCTGCTGATGGCGCCGGCCGGCCCGATTCCCTTCAGCAACACGCTGCCCGCACTGGCACTGATGTCCTTCGCCATCGGCTTCATCCAGCGCGATGGCGCAGCGGTGGCGGCCGGTTACGCCTTCGTGGTGGCCACGATGGTGTATTTCGGCGTGCTGCTGGGTGGCGTCGGGTTTGCCGCCGAGTCGGTGTTCAGCGGGTTCCGCAGCGGTACTGCGGAACTGTAGAGCCGAGCCCATGCTCGGCTTACGCGCGCACCGCGCGGGTTTCCGTGCACCGAACGAAGAGCAGCCGAGCATGGGCTCGGCTCTACAGAACTACTTGGCCGACACCCGCCACACCACGTCACCCACGTCGTCGGCCACCAGCAGCGCGCCTTCGGCGTCCATCGCCATGCCCACCGGCGCGCCCATCAGGGTCTTCTCGTCCTTCGAGGCGAAGCCGCTGACCACGGTCTGCGGCCGCCCGGTCGGCTTGCCGTCCTTGAACGGTACGTAGACCACTTCGTAGCCGCTCAGCGGCGAGCGGTCCCAGCTGCCGTGCTCGCCGATGAAGGCACCGCCGTGGTACTGCGCCGGCAGCGCCTGGCCGGTGTAGAAAAGCAGGCCCAGCGGTGCCACGTGCGAGCCGATGGCATAGTCCGGCACGATTGCCTTGGCCACCAGGTCCGGCCGCTGCGGCTGCACGCGTTCGTCCACGTGCTGCCCGTAGTAGCTGTAGGGCCAGCCGTAGAAGCCATCTTCCTTCACCGAGGTGAGGTAGTCCGGCACCAGGTCTGCACCGATCTCATCGCGTTCGTTCGCAACTGCCCACAGCTTGCCGGTGCTCGGCTCCCAGTCCAGCCCGGTCGGGTTGCGGATGCCCGACGCAAAGATGCGACTGCCACGGGTGGCCACGTCCACTTCCAGCACCACCGCACGGCGGTATTCGACGGCCAGGCCGTTCTCGGTGATGTTGCTGTTGGAGCCCACACCCACATACAGCTTGCGGCCATCGCGGCTGGCCAGCAGTTCCTTGGTCCAGTGGTGGTTGATGGTGCTGGGCAGATCGGTGAACTCGCGGCCCTTGTCGGACATGCGGGTTTCACCGGGTACGTAGTGGTACTGCATGATGTTGCCGGTGTTGGCCACGTACAGCGTGTCGCCGATCAGCTGGATGCCGAACGGCGAGTGCAGGCCCTCGATGTAGACGTGCTGGGTCCAGGTGTTCGTTCCCGGCGAGCGGCGCAGCAGGGTGACCCGGTTGCCGCCCTTGCCGGCCTTGCCCGAGCGCGCTTTGACCTTGCCGGCAATCCACTGCTTGGGCGTGGTGACCGGTTCTTCGCCGGGGCCGTTGCCTTCCACCACCAGTACATCGCCATTGGGCAGGGTCAGCAGCCGCCTCGGATGCTGCAGGTTGGCGGCGATGCGTTCGATCTTCAGGCCCTCTGCCACCGTGGGGGTCTGTCCATCAGCCCAGCCGACGCCCTTGGGCACCTGCATCGGCGGCATCAGGAAGTTCTTCGGCGCCGGCAGCGGCGGCTTTGCGCCGGACTGGTCGGCGGGATGGTATTCAGCCTTGCCGGCGCAGGCCGACAGGGTGACGGCCAGTGCCAGCGCGGCGACGGTGGGCAGGATGTGCTTAGCCATGACGACCTCCCTGCAGCACCGGCGGCTGCAACGACAGCAGGATCAGGCCCAGGGCGATCAGGGCCACGGTCAACGCCGACAGGATCGTGCCCGGCACCGCCACGGCATAGGCATCGCGGCTGTGCACGAAGGCGTTCCAGATGGCCAGCACCACCGCGACCAGGTTGAGGAAGAAGTCGATGCGGTCGATGCGGGTGGCGGTACCGCTGCGGCGCCAGACCGCGAACAGGTTGATCAGGCGCGGAATGATGGCGATCAGCAGGCCGAAGGTGATCAGCCAGGCGGCCGCCTTGCCCCACATCACCTCGGCGCTGTTGAGATAGATCGCGTCGAAGATCAGCGCGCCGACGAAGAAGCCGAAGGGTATCGGGTTCAACAGGCTGAACAGCGTGGTGCCGAGGCCGCGATGGGCCTGGGCGAGCGGATTGACCATCATCGTGCTCCGACGCGGAAGGGGTGCTCTGGGTTTAGTAGCACAGCGGGATGTGAAGCAGCGCGATGACACCACTTCTGTAGAGCCGAGCCATGCTCGGCTGATCGGACAGGCACATGTACAAAGCAGCCGAGCATGGGCTCGGCTCTACAGAGCTCTATAGAAATGTGCAGTTGTCATTACCCCGCGGAATGAGTGTTTGTGACGCAATTGGCACATCTGCAGATTGGGTGTGTGAAGAGGTAGGGGGTTCTTCGTTGTGTCGCGTTTGGCTCGTTGCGATGGGGCAGTTCCGCCCCGCCGTCCTGCCATGCCGATTCACAACAGAAGGATTCGTGTATGAAGCGACACACGCAACGCAACGCGCCACCGCGCTCCGCGCGCCTGGCCTTGGCCACCGCCCTTGTACTGGGCAGCCTGGCCGTCACCGCCCAGGCCCAGCAGGCCGATCCGCTGGCCGGACGCCAGTGGCATCTGCTCAACACCGGGCAGGCCGTACTGGGCGATACCCTGCCGGTGGCCGGCAACGATCTCAACGTGGATGGCCTGTTCCGCAATGGCATCCGTGGCCAGGGCGTCACCATCGCCATCGTCGATGACGGCCTGCAGATTGCCCACCCGGACCTGGCCGCCAACGTCGCGGCAGTCGCGGGCAAGAACTTCGCCAACCAGAGCAACAATCCTTCACCGTCCAATCCGGACCGCGACAATCACGGCACCATGGTCGGCGGCATCGCCGGTGCGGTGGGCGCCAACAACCTGGGCGTGCGCGGCGTTGCCTCGGCGGCCACACTCAAGGGCTTCAATTTCCTGGCATCCAATGCCCAGGGCAATTCGAACTCCAACATCGAGTACTCGTGGTGGGACGGCGCCGAAGTGGCCGACGTGGGGGTATTCAACAACAGCTGGGGCTCCAGCCCGGGCAACCCCAACCTGCCGCTGGCCTACAGCCAGAACGACATCACCGCCTATGAGCAGGCCATGTCCGGCACCCGTGGCGGGCGCGGTGGCATCTACGTGAAAGCCGCCGGCAACAACCACAACAACGGCGCACGCTCGGATGGCACCGACATCTGCTCGGCAGACACCAAGAACCGCAACACCGGTTGCATTCCAGCCGGCCGCGATCCACGCAACAACCTGTTCAACGTGATCACCGTTGCCGCCGTGCGCGCCGATGGCGTGCGCTCGTCCTACTCGTCCACCGGCTCGGCGCTGTGGGTGTCCGGCTTCGGCGGCGAGAATGGCTGGCAGCGGCAGGTCGTGCCGGGGCAGCTGGCGATCCGCTACGATCCGGCCATTCTCACCACCGACGTCACCGGCTGCGCACAGGGCAGCAACAAGAACACGAGCCTGCGCAATACACTGGACGGCGATCAGTCCGCCATCGACAGCACCTGCAACTACACCGGCAAGATGAACGGTACCTCGGCGGCCACGCCGATGGTGTCGGGCGTGGCGGCACTGCTGCTGGAGACAAATCCGAACCTGTCCTACCGCGATGTGAAGTACATCCTGGCCACCACCGCCACCCGCAATGACCCGAACCGGGCGGCGGTCACGCACTCCGATGGCCGCGTGCTGGTGCCGGGTTGGACGGTGAATGCCGCCGGCCGCGCCTACAGCAACTGGTACGGCTTCGGCGTGGTCAACGCCGCCCGTGCAGTGGAGGTCGCCGAGAACTTCCAGTCGCTGGGTGCACTGGTGGACAGCGGCTGGCGCAACACGACACGCACCGTGGCTATCGGCAACACCTCGGCCGCCGCTGCACGCCTGACCTTCCAGCTGGCCAATGGCGCGCGCAACATCGAAAGCGTGCAGCTGGGCTTCCGGGTCAACCACAGCAACACCCGCCAGCTGCAGTTCGTGCTGGTCTCGCCCAGTGGCACGCGCAGCGTGGTGCAGCCGGCATTCACCGCGATCGGCTCTGGCCTCAATGGTGTCCAGCGCAACTTCACCAACTGGGACCTGCTGTCCAGCAATGCCTTCCTGGATGAGAACGCCACGGGCACCTGGACGCTGGAAGTCACCGACCTGGGGCAGGCCGCGAACGCTGCATCGCGTGGCAACCTCGAATTCTTCAAGATCCGCGTTCTGGGGCACTGATGATGAAGACGACCATTCTGTTGAGCACCCTCGCCCTCGCGGCGATGACCACCACCACCTGGGCACAGAGCTCGGGCCAGACACCTGCGGCGAAGACCTTGTCGACCGTAGACACGCAGCAGTTGAAGGCGGAGGCCACCGGCCGTTCGTTCAATGTGGGCGGCGCGCGCTTCCAGCTGGCGCCGTCGGCAACCGTGCAGCAGGCCAGCGGCGGCCAGTTCCGGATCACCACCGGGGCTGATGCCAGCGCGGCGGCCGTCGGCACCCGCAGCAAGCGGTCCACCGATGCGTCTACCGGTGTGGCCGCACGTGCGGATGCCGGTGCCAGCAAGTTTGCGGCCGCTGTCTCCAACGATGGTGCGCCAGTGGTGGCGACCTCGCGGGTCAAGGTGTTCTTCACCGATGCGGCCTCGGCCCAGCGTGCGGCCGCCGCCACCGGCGGCACCGTGGTGAAGGTGTCCAAGGCCTCGGGCCGCGCGATTGTGGAGTACCCGTCGGTGAACGCGGCGCTGGATGCGACCACCAAGCTGCTGTCGACCGCCGGCATCAAGGCGGCCGAGCCGGACGTGGTGCAGTGGGAAGAAACCAAGTAAGGCGTTGAGTGGTGCCCCCGGCCGGTTGGCTCTCCTGGCCGGCCGGGGGATTGGTGTGGGAGTGTGCCGACCAACGGTCGGCACTCACCGAGCGGCGAGCATGTAGAGCCGAGCCTATGCTCGGCTGCTGTTTGCAGGGTGCACGGTGAGCCCGGAGCCGAGCATCGGCTCGGCTCTACACCTGTGCCAACCAAGGTTGGCACACACCAGCGTCAGCGGGCGGCGAGCGTGTCGCTGTGCTTGAGGCTGCAGCTGGCCAGCGCGTCATTGCCTGCCGCCGGATGTGCCGGCTCCAGCAGCAGGCGCTGCACGTCGGAGAACAGCTTGTCCACCGGCATGCCATAGGGCGCGAACAGGCGCAGGCGGCCCTGGCGGTCGAACACGTAGCCACCGGCGATGTGGCTCATGGTGTAGGTCTCCGGCACCTGGCCGGGCTCCTTCTCGTAGAACGCCTTGAAGTCGCTGGCCATCGCGGCCAACTGCGCTTCGTTGCCGACCAGTGCGATCGCCTTGGGGTCGAAGGCTTCCACATAGGTGCGTGCAACCTCCGGCGTATCACGCGCCGGGTCGACGCTGACGAACACCACCTGCAGCTGGTCGGCGTCCTTGCCCATCAGGTGCTTCACCTGGCTCAACTCGACCATGGTGGTCGGGCACACATCCGGGCAGCTGGTGAAACCGAAGAACAGATAGGTCACCTGCCCCTGCAGGTCCTTCGGGCCACGCACGGTGCCGTGGCTATCGGGCATCGACCACTGCTGGCCAAGTTCTTCGCAGGCGATGTCCTTGGAGTAGAAGTCCATGCGCGACTGCGCACTGCAGCCAGCCAGCAGGCCGATGGCCAGGCCTGCCAGCAGCGGCAGGCGGAAACGGGGAGAGAACAACGAACGGACAACAGCAGCAGGACGCTTCACGGGTACCACCAACGCAGATGCGGGCGGGGTCTCGGTCAGGCCTGCCCTTGGGGGAAAAGAGGGCTGAGGTGCCGGGGTGATCGCGCGATCCGTGCCGATCACCCCGGCCACGGTCAGTTGATCATCATGTGGTAGTGCATGCTCCAGATGATCCACACCGACAGCGCGACGATGATGAACAGGATCACCAGGGTGAACACGAAGCTGGCCAGGTTCCAGCCACCTTCGGACTTGCGGTCCATGTGCAGGAAATAGACCAGCTGCACCAGGATCTGCGCCACCGCGAAGCCGACCAGCAGGAACAGCGTGAGCGGCCGCGACAGCACCGGGTTCATCACCAGCGCGAACGGCACCACGGTCAGCAGCGCGCACAGCACGAAGCCGATCAGGTAGGACTTGGTGGAGCCGTGCGCATTGCCGGCGCGCGAGGTTTCGACGTGGGCCATGTCAGAAGGCTCCGATCAGGTAGACGAAGGTGAAGACGCAGATCCACACCAGGTCCAGGAAGTGCCAGAACAGGCTCAGGCACGACACGCGGGTGATGTTGGTCGGGGTCAGGCCACGGCGGTAGACCTGGTGCATCACCACGGCCATCCAGATCAGGCCACTGGCTACGTGCAGGCCGTGGGTGGCAACCAGGGCAAAGAACGCCGACAGGTAGGCACTGGTGCTCGGGCCGGCACCTTCGTGGATCAGGTGCGAGAACTCGTAGATCTCCATGCCGATGAACGAGGCACCGAGCACGAAGGTCACGCCCAGCCAGCGCAGCACCGCCGATGCATCGTGACGATGCATCGCCAGCACGGCCTGGCCGTAGGTGATGCTGGACACCAGCAGCAGGAAGGTCTCGGCCATCACGAACGGCAGCGAGAACAGGTCCTTGCCGGTGGGGCCGCCGGCGTAGGCGGTGCTGAGCACCGCATACGAGGCGAACAGCGAACCGAACAGCACCAGGTCGGACATGAGGTAGACCCACATGCCGAACACCTTCATGCCGCCCTGCTCGTGGCTGTGGTCGTGCTCGTGGTGGTCCTCGTGCGCCTGCGTGTCGCTGGCCAGCTCGGGGCGGGTCAACAGGTTCATGCGCGTACCTCCTTCAGCTTGGCCAGGTTGGCCGCTTCAGTGCGCGCCACCTCTTCGGAACTGACGTAGTAGTCCACGTCCTCGTCGTAGGACCGCACGATCAGGGTCACGATCATCGCAATGAAGCTGGCCGCGGCCATCCACCAGATGTGCCAGACCAGGGCGAAGCACAGCACCAGGATCCAGATGTTGAGGATCAGCGGCACGCCGGTGTTCTTCGGCATGTGGATCGGCGCGTACTTCTTCGGCGGCGGTGGCAGGCCACGCTTTTTCGCTTCGTGGAAGGCGTCCAGCTCATCAGCCTTGGGCACCACGGCGAAGTTGTAGAACGGCGGCGGCGACGGCGTGGCCCATTCCAGCGTGCGTGCGTTCCACGGGTCGCCGGTCAGGTCCAGGTTGCGCTTGCGGTCGCGCACGCTCACGTAGATCTGCACCAGCATCAGGATGATGCCCGCGAACACGAACAGCGCACCGATGAAGGCGGCGATCAGGTACGGCGTCCACGCCGGGTTGTCGTACTGGTTCATGCGGCGGGTCATGCCCATGAAGCCCAGCATGTACAGCGGCATGAAGGCCAGGTAGAAGCCGATCACCCAGCACGCGAACGACCACTTGCCCAGGCGCTCGTTGAGGGTGAATCCGAACACCTTCGGGAACCAGTAGGCGAAGCCGGCCAGGTAGCCGAACAGCGCGCCGCCGATGATGGTGTTATGGAAGTGCGCGACCAGGAACAGGCTGTTGTGCAGCAGGAAGTCCGCGCCCGGGATGGCCAGCAGCACGCCGGTCATGCCACCGATGGTGAAGGTGACCAGGAAGGCAATGGTCCACAGCATCGGCACGCTGAACTCGACGCGGCCGCCGTACATGGTGAACAGCCAGGTGAAGATCTTCACGCCTGTGGGAATGGCGATGATCATCGTCATGATGCCGAAGAAGGCATTGACGCTGGCACCGGAGCCCATGGTGAAGAAGTGGTGCAGCCAGACGATGAACGACAGGATGCCGATCGCCAGCGTGGCGCCGACCATCGACTTGTAGCCGAACAGCTTCTTGCGCGCGAACGTGGCGGTTACTTCGGAGAAGATGCCGAACGCCGGCAGCACCAGGATGTACACCTCCGGATGGCCCCAGGCCCACACCAGGTTCACGTACATCATCGGGTTGCCACCCAACGTGTTGGTGTAGAAGTTGAAGTCCAGGTAGCGGTCCAGGGTGAGCGCACCCAGCGCCACGGTCAGGATCGGGAAGGCGGCGATGATGATCACGCTGGTGACCAGCACGGTCCAGGTGAACACCGGCATCTTCATCAGGGTCATGCCCGGCGCACGCATGCGCAGGATGGTGATGAACAGGTTGACGCCGGTCAGCAAGGTGCCGATGCCGGAGGCCTGCAACGCCCAGATGTAGTAATCGACACCCACGCCTGGACTGAACTCGATGCCCGACAGCGGCGGATAAGCCACCCAGCCGGTCATGGCGAATTCGCCAACGCCCAGCGAGATCATCATCAGCGCGGCACCGACCACGAAGATCCAGAAGCTGAAGGCGTTGAGGAACGGGAACGCCATGTCGCGCGCGCCGATCTGCAGCGGCACGATGATGTTCATCAGGCCGACCACGAACGGGGTGGCCACGAAGAAGATCATGATCACGCCGTGCGCGGTGAAGATCTGGTCGTAGTGCTCGGGCGGCAGGAATCCGTCGCTGCCTGGGCCGGCCGCGGCCAGCTGCGCGCGCATCATCAGTGCATCGGCGAAGCCGCGCACCAGCATGACCAGCGCCACCACCACGTACATGATGCCGATCTTCTTGTGGTCCACGGTGGTGAACCAGTCACGCCACAGCGGGCCCCACAGCTTGAAGTACGTCACCGCGCCAAGCAGCGCGAGGCCACCCAGCACCATGGCCGCCAATGTGACCACGACGATCGGCTCGTGCAGCGGCACGGCCTCCCACGTCAATTTACCCAACATGTTCGTTACTCCTGGGAAACCTGGGCACCGCCGGCAGCGCCCGCCGGGGTGGCGGCAGCGGTGTTTTCACCAACGCCGATGAACTGGTCGATGACCTTCTTGAACAGCAGTGGTTCAACACTGGAGAAGTGCTGCACCGGTGCGTTCTTCGACGGCGCGGCCAGCGCCTTGAACTGCGTGAAGCTGAGCGCGTCCGGCGCGCTGCGCACCTCGGCCACCCAGCGCTCGAAGTCTTCGTTGCTGCTGGCGGTGGCGATGAACTTCATGTTCGAGAAGCCATGCCCGCTGTAGTTGCCGGACATGCCACGGAACTGGCCGGGCTCGTTGGCGATCAGGTGCAGCTGCGTGCGCATGCCGGCCATCGCGTAGATCTGCCCACCCAGCTGCGGGATGAAGAAGGTATTCATCGTCGAGTTGGAGGTGATGTTGAATGCCAGCGGGCGGTTGGCCGGGAAGTTGAGCTGGTTGACCGTGGCGATGCCCAGGTCCGGATAGACGAACACCCACTTCCAGTCGGTGGCGATCACGTCCACGTGCAGCGGTTCGCCAGCCACGTCCAGCGGCTTGTACGGGTCGAGCTCGTGGGTGGACTTCCACACGATCACCGCCAGTACCGCGATGATGATCAGCGGCACGCCCCAGACCACGATTTCCACCTTGGTGGAGTGCGACCAGTCCGGCGTGTATTTCGCTTTGGTGTTGCCGGCGCGGTAGCGCCACGCGAACACGAAGGTCAGCACGATGGCCGGTATCACCACGATCAGCATCAGGCCGATGCAGATCAGGATCAGGTCGCGCTGGGCGAGCCCGACCATGCCCTTCGAATCCAGCAGCACCCAGTCACAGCCCGACAGGCCGACGCAGGCCAGGGCGACCAGCGCCAGGCGGATGCGGTTCCAGCAGATATTCATTGGAGGTCAACCCTGTTGAAGAAGCGCGCTTGACCGGCTCGCCTGCGCGCAGCGCCCGGGCGTGGAGCGGCTACACTGTGGGTACGAGGTCGCCTACAAGCAGGCGAACCACTCCAATCAAGCCCATACAAGATACAGCATTGTATGGACTTGTGCATCTGCACGTATGGAAAAATCTGACCGATGACGCCACCTGCCGCCGGCCGCCGCCTGAAACACCCCAATCGCACCTGGGTCCGCCCCTTCCGCGAGGGCGCCGGCCCGCTGTACCTGCAGATTGCCCAGCAGGTGCGCGAGGCAGTGGATGACGGCGTGCTGCGCCCGGGCGACCGCCTGCCGCCGCAGCGCGACCTGGCCCAGCAGGTGGGCGTGGACCTGACCACGGTCACCCGCGCCTTTGCCGAACTGCGCCAGGCCGGGCTGCTGGATGCACAGGGGGCCGGCGGCACCTTCATCGCGCTGTCGGCCGGCAACCGCAGCACCTCGGTCGACCTGAGCATGAACATCCCGCCGCTGCTGGGCAGCGCGCCGTTCGCGCAGGGCATGGAGGCCGGTTTCCAGCACGTGGGCCAGCAGCTGGGCCAGGGCGAACTGATGAGCTACCACGTCGGCGCAGGTACCCGCGAGGACCGCGCCGCCGCCGTACAGTGGCTGGCACCGATGCTGGGTACGGTCGGCGCCGACCAGGTAGTGATCTGCCCAGGTGCGCAGACCGCGCTGTGCGCATTGATCCTGGCCCGCACCCAGCCAGGCGAGCTGATCGCCGCCGAGCAGCTGACCTACCCGGGCCTGCTGGCCGCCGCGCGCGTGCTGCAGCGGGGCGTGGTGCCGGTGGCGATGGACGCCGAAGGCATGCTGCCCGAAGCTCTGGAAGAAGCCTGCCAGCTGCGCCGCCCGCGCCTGCTGTATCTGGTGCCGACCATCCAGAACCCCACCACGGCAACGATGTCGGCGCAGCGCCGGCAGGCCCTGCTGGATGTCGCCAAGCGCCACGATCTGACCGTTATCGAAGACGATCCCTACTGGTTGCTGGCCGGGGACGCCGCACCGCCGCTGGCCGCCCAGCGCGATGCCGGCTGCCCGGTGTATTACATCTCCACCCTGTCCAAGTGCCTGGCACCGGGCCTGCGCACCGCCTACCTGGTGGTGCCGGCCGGCGAACCGATGGAACCGGTGCTGGACGCGCTGCGCGCGATCGCCCTGATGCCGACCCAGTCAATGGTGGCGGTGGCTTCGCAGTGGATCCGCAGTGGCCAGGCCCAGGACATGGTGCAGCGCTTCCAGCAGGAGCTGCGCGAGCGCCAGGCCATTGCCGCCCGGTATCTGCCCGCCCGTGCCCAGGCCCATCCGGCCGGCCTGCACGTGTGGCTGCCGTTGCCGCCACGGCTGGACCAATACCGGCTGATCCAGGCCGCCCAGGAACAGGGGCTGGGCATCGCCAGCTCCGACGCCTTCAGCGTGGAGGAGCCGCCACCGGGCAACGCGATCCGCCTGTCGCTGGGCGGCGCGGTCGACCAGGGCGCGCTGGCCGGGGCGCTGGCGAAGCTGAATGAGATCCTGTCTGAAGCGCCCGAGGCCCGGCATAACGCCATCGTCTGAACCGGGTAGATGGCACTCCATCCATACAAGATGATATTTTGTATGCAATGTATGGATGAAGGAACGTGCATCGATGCGCGCCGAGAAACTGAAGTTCCACCTGGTGATGGCGGGGTGCGGTGGCTTTGTGGTGCTGATGCTGGCCGCACTGGCCTGGGTCTGCCTGCAGCCGCAGACCGTGGACGTGCAGGCCGCCGAGCGCCACGCCATCGAGCAGTGCGTGCAGCGCAGCGAGGATCCGTCGCGTAGCGAGATCCAGCGCCGCGCGCAGGCCGATTCCTGCCGCGAGATGCGCAAGCAGTACGTGCACAAGTTCGGAAGGGAAGACTCCTGATGGGCGCAGCCGCGCCGCGCCGCCGCTTGCTGCTGCCGACGATGATCGCCCTCGCCTGCCTGTTCATGGCAGGCGTGGCGGCTGCACTGTGGCAGTACTTCGGCTACAGCGCGCAATCCACGTTCACCGAACAGGCCATCGTCTTCGACGACTCGCAACTGCGCCTGCCGGCTGATCTTGCCGGAGATAGCGGCCGCATCCGCGTGGTGCATTTCTGGGACCCGGCATGTGCGGTCTGCAACCGGGAGACCGGTGCACACCTGAGCTACCTGATCAGCATGTACCGCCGCGCCGGCATCGACTTCTACGCGATCCGCCGCCCTGGCACGCAGGGCGAACTGCCCGAGCCGCTGCGCAACAAGGTGATCAACCTGCCGACCATCGATGGAATCGAGCACATCCCGGCCAGCCCTGCGGTGGCGATCTGGGACCGGCAGGGCCATCTGGCCTACGCCGGGCCGTACAGCATCGGCATGGTCTGCAACTCGGCCAACAGCTTCGTCGAACCGCTGCTGGACAGACTGGTGCGCGGTGAAACCGTGCGCCCCAAAGGACTGCTTGCCGTGGGCTGCTACTGCCCGTGGCAGGCCAAGCGCTGAGGACGCGCAATGACATCACTGGCTCTGAGTGGCGCGACCGCCGCAAACAACAACGGCGGTCACCTGTCCGAACCGACCGATGGTTATGGACAGGCTCCCGCCGTTGGAAGCAACGATACGCCCCGACATGCTCCGTACATGCCGCGACCGGATGTCGCAGCGCGCGAGTGGGTGCAGGACGTGCTCGCGCACAGCGGGCCGATCTACCTGCGCATCGTCAACTCACTGGAACGCACGGTGCGTCGCGGTGGCCTCGCCCCCGGCCAGCGCCTGCCCTCGCAGCGTGCGTTGGCGCAGCAACTGGGCATTGACCTGACCACGGTCACCCGCGCCTTCGATGAAGCACGCAAGCGTGGCCTGATCGAAGCGCGCGGACCGCAGGGCAGCTTCATCGCACCGCCCAAGGCCGGCTTCGACCAGGTGGTGGACCTGAGCATGAACGTGCCGCCGGTGCCTGATGCCGACGCGCTGGCGGAGACGCTGCGCCGTGGTGCCGCCGCCGTGCTTGCGCGCAGCAACGCACCGAACCTGATGACCTATCACCTGGGTGGCGGCAACCCCACTGATCGCCATGCCGCGGCGCGCTGGCTGCAACCGATGCTCGGCACCGTGGATGACAACTGCCTGCTGCTGACCGAGGGCGCGCAGGTGGCGCTGGCCGCGATCCTGGTCAGCCAGGGCCGCGATGGCGATACGATACTGTGCGATGCGCTGGTCTATCCGGGGCTGCTGCAGGCCGCAGCGGCGCTGGGGCGTCGGCTGCTGCCGGTGGACGGCGACGAGCACGGCATGTGCCCTGAAGCGCTGGCGCGGCAGGCACGCGACAGCGGCGCGCGGCTGGTCTATCTCAACCCCACCTGCCAGAACCCGACCGCCCTGACACTGCCCTTGCAGCGGCGTGAGGCGCTGGTGCAGGTGCTGGAGCGCGAAGGCCTGCTGGCGATCGAGGATGATCCGTACTGGCACCTTGCCGAGGACGCGCCAACACCGCTGGCGACACTGGCGCCGCACCATGTGTTCTACGTGGCAACGCTGTCGAAGGTGATCAGCCCCGGCCTGCGCACCGCGTTCGTGCACTGCCCCAGTGCCGCACACGCCGAAGCGATGACAGCCGCGCTGCGGGCAACACGGTTGATGGGCCATCCGCTGGTGTCGGCGCTGGCCAGCCAGCTGCTGCTGGATGGCTCGGCGCAATCGTTGCTTGCGCAGGTGCGCAGCGAAGCACGCGAGCGCGTGCGCATGGCGCGCTATCTGCTGGCACCGTCGCTGCTGCAGCGTGCCGAGGGCCTGCATGCCTGGTGCCGGATACCGGCGCCGTGGACCGATGCCACCCTGGTGCGTACCGCGCAGCTGCAGGGGCTGGCGATCGCACCGTCATCGGCGTTCTGCCCGCCCGGGGTACAGCATCAGAACGGCGTGCGGCTGTCGCTGGGGCTGGCAGCGGACCGCCGGCAGCTGGAAGGCGCGTTGCGGCGGATTGACCGGCTGCTGTTGTCGGATGCGTTGCCGGCGATTGATCGATAGGCGAAGAGCATCCACGCATGGCGTGGATCTACGGGACCCGCTTCGGTAGATGCCAACCTTGGTTGGCACCTACCAGCGCAGGGTCAGGCCAGGGCAGAGAGGGCCCGCGCCAGCGCATCCATCTGCTCCGGCCGGGTGAACACCGACGGCGTCACCCGTACACAGGCACCCGATTCCAGGCCATCGCGATACGTGGTGAAAATCCGATGTTCATCCAACAGGCGCCTCTGCAGTGCCTGGTTCTGTTCCACCGAGGTGTGGCCGCGCAGACGGAAACTGGCCAATGCACTGGCCAGCGCCGGGTCCGGCGAAGACAGCACTTCGATATGCGCCATCTGCCGCGCAGGTACCGTCCAGCGCTCGCGCAGGTAGCGCAGGCGCGCCTGCTTGTTGGCCACGCCGATGCGTTGGTGCAATGCGATCGCTTGCGGCAGCGCCAGGTATGCCGCGAAGTTGACCGTGCCGGTGTGCACGCGGCTGCCGACACGGCCATCGTCGGTCTCGCCCATGTAGGGATCCAGGTCCGCCACGCGCCCCTTGCGCACGTACAGCGCGCCGACACCGACCGGTGCGCCGATCCACTTGTGCAGGTTGATGCCGACGAAATCAGACTTCAGCTGCGGTACCGCATAGTCGATCTGGCCGAACCCGTGCGCGGCATCGACGATCACATCGATACCACGCACACGTGCACGCTCGGCAATCTCCGCCACCGGCAGCACCAGCCCGTGGCGATGGCTGACCTGGGTCAACAGCACCAGCTTCAGCTGCGGCAATCGCGCGAATGCAGTCTCGTAGGCCTGCACGATCTGTGCGTGGTCGGGCACCGATGGCAGCGCGATGCGCTCGACCTGCACGCCACGACGCTGCTGCAGCCAGCGCATCGCGCCGATCATGCTGTCGTAGTCGATGTCGGCATACAGCACCTGGTCGCCGGGCTGCAGGCGGTTGTAGCCGCCAATCAACGCCAGCATCGCCTCGGTGGCCCCCCGCGTCAGTGCGATCTCATCCGCACCCACACCCAGCAGCTCGGCCACCTGCCGCTGTACCGCCATGTACTGCGCCGGAAACGCGCGGCGCCCATACCAGGCATTGCCACGGTTCACCTCGGCGGTATGGCGCTGATAGCTGGTCAGCGTCTCACGCCCCATCGCGCCCCAGTAGCCGTTCTCCAGATGGTTCACTTCGTCGGTGATGTCGAAGTGGCTGGCCACGGCGGCCCAATGGTTTTCATCGCGGGCCAGTACTTCCGGCGCCACGGTCGTCGCGGGAATCTCCATCGGCGAAGCGTAACGCGCAGTGGCGCTGGCCGGCAGTGAAGGCAGCGCCGCTGCGGCCGGCAGCAATGCACCGGCGCGCAGCAGGGAACGACGACGAGCGTCCATCAGAAGGTCAACCGGTACTGCGCGTACAGGTTGGCACCGTCGGTGTCGTACGGCGCGTTGCGCGAGTAGACCAGGCCACGGCTGGCCTGGAACGTGGCCTCATCCGGGTAGCGATCGAACACATTGTCGGCACCCACGCGCAGGCTGTGGTGCTCGTTGATGCGATACCCCACGGCCAGGTCGAGGAAGCTCATCGCACCGAAGCGCTGGTAGATGTCGCCCACCGCGTTGCCGCTGGAGTCGGTCCAGGCACCGTAGTAGCGCATGCGCGCCATCAGCGACCAGGCACCGATGTCCCAGCTGCCGGTCAGACTGCCCTTGTGCTCGGGCAGGCGGTCCTCGAACAGCACGCGCTGGGTTTCGTTGGTGGCCACCGAGGTGCTGCCGTTGTCCACGCGGGTGCGGTTGTAGTTGTAGGCCAGGGTCAGCGTCATGCGGCCGGCGCCGAGATCGCGCAGGTAGTTGCCGACCACGTCCACGCCGGTGGTGGTGGTATCGAAGTCGTTGGTGAAGTAGTTCACCGAGGTGTAGCCCAGTGGATTGGGCGTACCGGCCGGAATGGCGAAGCTGGCCGACTGGCTGAAGCGATCGGTGAGCTTGATCTGGTAGACGTCCACCGAGCCGGACAGGCCGAGGTCGGTGCGCCAGGTCAGGCCCAGCGAGGCGGTGCGCGATTCTTCAGGCTTCAACGGCTTGGCCCCAAGCAGCTGCGCCAGCGGATCGTTCGGCGACAGGCGGCCACTGGTGAAGATCTGCAGCGTGCGCGTGTCCAGGCCCTGGCTGGTGCTGGTGGTGTTGAGCTGCGCCGGCGTCGGTGCGCGGAAGCCGGTCGACACGGTGCCGCGCAGGGCCACGTCCGGGGTGATCGCAAAGCGCGCCGACAGCTTGCCATCCAGCGTGCTGCCAAAGCTGGAGAAGTCTTCGTAGCGGCTGGCCGCGCCAATGCTCCAGCGCTCGCCCAGCGGCACTTCCATGTCCACGTAGGCGGCCTTGCTGCGCTGGGTCCACTGCCCGGCCTGGCTGGCCGAGAAGCCCGGCGCGCCATTGGAATTGGCCTCCAGGCCCGCGGCCGCGCCCGGGCCCACCGCGTACGAGGCCGGATCACCGGCGCGGACCTGGTAGGTTTCCTGGCGGAACTCGCCACCAAAGGCGACGTTGATCGGCTTGGACAGCGCGGCCACGTCCCACTCGTAGTTGAAGTCGGCGTTGGCGTTCTTCTCGGTCTGGGTCAGGCGGCCGAGGTCGAACGCGGTCGGGCTGGCGGGACCCAGCGAGGCGTTGATCGAATTCTTCAAGCTGTAGTCGATGGCGTTGCGGCCATACGAGGCGCTGACATCCCAGCGCAGCTTGGGCGTGATCTCGCCGCGCAGGCCGCCGACCAGCTGCAGATCGTTCTGGACATTGCCGTACTGCGGGCTGAAGCCCACCGGATACAGCGAGCGCAGGTTCCAGCCGGGGAAAATGGTGGTGGTTCGGTAGGCACCGGTGGTGGTATCCGGGTTTCGCCAGTTGAAATCGCTGACGCCGTCGCTGTGGCTGTACAGGCCGAACGCATACAGCTCCAGTGTGTCGCTGGCGTTGGCCTTCACGTTGAAGCCGACGCGGCGGCTTTCCAGTTCCGGCTGGCCCCAGCGCTGCACCGGGTTGGGTACCGCCAGCTCGGGATGTGCGGCCTGGAACGCGATGGCATCCGGGCGCTGGCGGGTGCGCGAGGTGGCATCGGAATTGGAGGATTCAGCGAACAGCACCAGGCTGCCATAGTCGCCCAGCGACCAGCCGGTGCGCGCACTGAAGTCGCGCGAGGCACCATCGCCCTGCGCATACTGCGAGTAACCGGCGGTGATCTCGGTGCCGGGGCCGTCTTCGAGAATGATGTTGATGACGCCGGCGATGGCATCCGAGCCGTACTGCGCCGAGGCACCATCACGCAGCACCTCGATGCGCTTGATCGCGCTGGTCGGAATCTGCGCCAGGTCGGCGGCCTGCGCGCCACGGTTGCCGAGCAGCGCACTGCGGTGGAAGCGGCGGCCGTTGACCAGCACCAGGGTCTGGTCCGGCGACAGCCCGCGCAGGGTGGCCGGGCGCACGAACACCTGGCCATCGGCCATCGGCAGGCGCTGCACCACGAACGACGGCACCAGCTGCGCCAGCACGTCCTTCAGGTCGGTGGATTCAACGGACGTGATGTCTTCCTTGGTGAACACATCCACCGGCGCCAGCGTTTCGAACTGGGTGCGGTTGGAGGCCCGGGTGCCGGTGACCAGCATCGCATCGAGCTGGGTGGGCACGGCGCGGCTGCCACTGCTGGCATCGACCGCATCGGCCTCCGCTGCGATCGCGCCTCCTGCGCTGGCCATGGAAAGGGCAAGGAGGATGGAACGCGAAAGCTTCGAACGATGCACGGCAGGGCTCCGGGAGGACGCGACAGGGCCAGCACGTGTTCGGAAACAACAGGGCTGGACAAGCCGCGCAGTCTCGGCGCGATCTGTGAAGGAGCCATGACGTCAGTGCGACAGCTTGATGCGGGGTCGCGCATCAATGCGAAAGGCATCCACGCATGGCGTGGATCTACTGGCAGGTCCCGCATGTGCCGACCCAGGCCGGAGTAGTAGATCCACGCCATGCGTGGATGAGCATTGGCGCCTCGCGGCGTGGGGGCTAGTCCGTGGTCTTGCCGCCGAAGCCAAGACGAGCCGGCCGTGCCGTCCGCAGTGGAAAGAACAGCATGCCAATGGACACCATCTGGAACGGTGTGAACAGGAACCAGATGTTGTCGGTGCCGACCGCCAGGAGGTTGAAGTCCAGATCGCCGATCCACTCCAACCGCAGCAACACCGTAACCACTCCTCCGACGGTCGGAACCGGCAGAACGCCGTGACCGGCCAGCATCAACGTCGGTGTCAGCAGCCCGGCCAGGAGCGCGAAGCCGGCGCGGTATACCCAGGCATTGCCCTTCCAGTACGGCGCGCAGCGCCACATCAGCAGTAGCAATGCGAGGGTCAACAGCCAGGGCAACAGCCACTGTGTAACCACCAAGTCCATCATCGGATCGGTTCCACCGGCCTGGCATCCCACGTCGTTGATCGCATCTCCCTGCCCCCCCAATACGTCCATGAAGCACGCATTGTTGCCGGTACGCGGGCAGACGCGAAGCCCCGGCAGCGCAAGAACTGCTAAACGCCGCGCCTGCCGATCCGCTACTGTGCCTGGCATCGGATTCGGGAACGGCAGGATGAGCGCGGCAGGCAAGGCGTTGTGGTACATCGAAACCCATGCGGACCAGCCATTGGCGCTGGCCGATATCGCCGCCGCAGCGGGGCTGTCGCCGTTCCATCTGTCGCGCCTGTTCCAGGCCCGCACTGGCACCTCGGTGGTGCGCTATCTGCGGGGACGGCGCCTGACCGCTGCTGCGCAGCGGCTGGCCAACGGCGCCGGTGACATCCTGCAGGTCGCGCTGGGGGCCGGTTATTCCACCCATGCCGCGTTCACCCGTGCCTTCAGCGAGCAGTTCGGGCAGACACCCGAGCGGGTACGCGAACAGGGCACCGATGGCCTGGCGCTGGTACAGGCGATCCGCGTGGACGATGCGCCGGCGCCCTGCGGTGAAGCGCCACGACTGCTCGACACGCCCGCATTCCAGGTAGTGGGCATCGGCATGCGGCATACCCGCGATAGTGGCGGCGCGATACCCGGGCAGTGGGCGCAGCTCAATCGGGAATGGCCGACGCCGGCGCCGATCAGCTTCGGCGTGTGCTGGAACAGTGATGACGATGGCGGCTTCGATTACATTGCCGCACTGCCCGCCAACGCGCTGCCGACCGTGCCGGCGCACTGGCAACGGATGGACGTGCCGGCGCGCCGCTATCTTGTGGCCTGGCACGGCGGGCACATCTCGGCCATCCGCTCGACCTGGTTCTGGCTGCTGGACCATTACCTGCCAGGATCCGGCCTGAGCCTGGCCGAGGCACCGGACCTGGAACGCTACGACAGCCGCTTTGATGAGCACACCGGCAACGGCGGCGTGGAGATCTGGCTGCCAGTCGACGAGCACCCCAACTGACAAGGAATTGAAGATGCGCATGATGGCCGCTGTGCTGGGAATGATCCTCATGGTCTCCACTGCCATCGCCGAGGGCAGCGAGACGCAGGCGGCCGGCGAGCGCCACGGCGCCACCACCGTGGCCAGCGCAGCTGTACGCGATGCGCAGCACCACGATGCGCTGCGCTACACGGTCTGGTACCCAGCGGTGGCCGGCAGCCGGGAAACCGCCCTGACCATCGGCCCGCCCGACGCGCCGCTGTTCGAGGTCGGACGCGCAGCGATGGATGCTCACGTCGCGGGGGCTCGCCTGCCGACGCTGCTGCTGTCGCACGGTAACGGCGGCAGCGCACGCATAATGGGCTGGTTGGGCACGGCGCTGGCGCGGGACGGCTATCTGGTGATCGCGGTGGATCATCCCGGCAACAACGGTGCCGACGAGATGACGCTGGCCGGCAGCATGCTGAGCTGGCTGCGCGCGGATGACCTGCGCGCTGCGCTGGCCGCCGTGCAGGCCGATCCGATCCTGGGCCCGCATGTCGATCCTGAACGGCTGGGCGTGGTCGGCTTCTCGGCCGGTGGCTACACCGCGCTGCTGGCCGCCGGTGCACGGCCCAGCCTGCAGCGACTGCTGGCCTTTTGCACCGCACACCCGGATGACGGCGTCTGCCAACCGCAACAGGAGGCGGCCACGCACACGATGCAGGCACGCCGGGCCGCTGCGGCTTCACCCGCGCTTGCCCCCTGGATCGCCGAGGCCGACGCACAGCGCACGATCCCCGGCGTGCGTGCCGTGTTCCTGCTGGCACCCGCCATCGTGCAGGCGTTCGCGCCCGCGCAGCTGTCCGCGTTGCGGCAGCCGGTGTCGATCATATTGGGGACCGCAGACGCTGTCGCGCCACCGGAGACCAATGGTGAGGCCGCACAGGCACAGATTCCGCGCGCAACGCTGCAACGCCTGCCGGACGTGGGTCACTACGACTTCCTGGCGGCCTGTACCGCTGTCGGCGGGCAGAGGCTGCCCGGGCTGTGCAACACGTCGGTCCCCAGGGCGAAAACCCACCAGGAAGCGGTGGATGAAGCGGTGCGGTTCTTCGCAGACGCGTTGCGCTAGTGGCCGCCAGGCACGGCCCGGAGCTACAGTGGTCGCGTCCACGGAGGAACGTTCATGCGCCTTTTGCACCTCACCCTGCCGGTCTCCGACGTCGGTGCCGTGGCCAGCTACTTCCACGATGTGCTGCAGCAGCGCGTGGTCGGCAATCATGTGCACATCGGCTGGAGCACGATCGAACTGCAGCCGGCGGGTGATCATCCGGTCGGGGGCGTGCACCTGGCCTTCAACGTACCGGACAACCGCTTCAGCGAGGCGATGACCTGGTTGCGTGAGCGGACGCCGCTGCAACGTAATCCGGCGGGACTGGACTACTTCGCGCTGGAGAGCAGCTGGCAGTCCCAGTCCGTGTACTTCACTGGCCCTGATGGCCTGATCCTGGAACTGATCGGCCGCCGCCGTTTGCCGGCCAGTCTGCATCAGGGCGCCTTCCACGGCAGCGAACTGACCTGCCTGAGCGAGGTCGGCCTGCCCAGTCACGATGTCGATGCCGTGCGCGAACAGTCCAGCCTGCGGTTCGGCCTGCAACCGATCAGCCCGCCTTCGGCGCAGTTCGCGCCGATGGGCGACGACGAAGGCCTGCTGATCGTGGTGGCGGCCGATCGCCGCTGGTTCCCGGAGCAGAAGGACCTCCCCAATGCGCAGGGACTGCAGGTGCGGGTCGGCGAGGTAGCCGGCCCGGGTGTCGTGGAGGACGCTGCACTCGGCTGGCGCGTACAGGCAGCCTGAACTACCAGCTGCCCGATGCACCGCCTCCCCCGCTGCGGCCACCGCCCCCGGACCAGCTGCTGGAACTGCTCGAAGATGAACTCGACGACGAGGTGCTGGATGCGCTGCGGTGGCCACCGGATGAACTGCGGCCGCCGCGTGCCTTCTCACCTGGCAGCATGGTGAAGACCCAAGCGAAGTACAGCACGAGCGTGCCGGCACCCCATCCGATCGTGGCTGCAAGGCGTGCAACCGGATCGGCCCGATCAATGGCCAGCAGTGCGACGATCGCGTAGCCCGCGGTCAGCAGCAAGAGCACTGCGAACCGCACCCCGAAGCTGCTGCGGTCCTTGTGCCAGCGCGCACGGCAGGCCTGTACGAGGAAGAACACCAGCATCGCGGCAATGCCCACGGCCAGGTCCAGCAGCGTGTGCAGGGCGAGGCTGGGCGGCAACTGTCCACGCAGCAGCATCACCACGCAGAAACCCGCACTGACCCCGAGCATGCCCAGCAACACGACGCGCAGGCCTCGGCTGCGGCGCCAGCACCAGCCGAGCAGGCTCGCCACCGGTACGCACAACGCCAAGACGATGCAGATCGCTGCCAGTGCCTGGCGTGGCGCCCACATGGCCGCCGCCAGCAGGCCCGCGGCCACCAAAGCCGTCACCAGCAGCGGGCGGGCCCAGGCCGGCAATGGCTTCGGGCGCGCCTGCGACGTGGTGACCTCGCGCGGCGCCCCACGCCGGCGCTCGCGACGCCTGCATGCGAAGTCGTCCAGCGTCCTGGGCGCCGGCCGCGAGGGCGGTGAGCGCCACAGACCCGCAAGGAAGCCGGCCAGCAGCGTCAGTGCAACCACCGAGTCCGCGCTGCGCCAATCGGCCGGCAGCACGTTGCGCATCGATGGCTCTCCCCATGCCGGCAGGTCCTCGCCATCGATCAGCGCGACCACGATCTTCGTTCCATCCAGCAGGCCCTGGTCAAGGTCGCCATCGCGGAAACGCGGCACGATCGCCTTGTCGATGATGCGGGCGGCATAGGCATCGGGAATCGCGCCCTCCAGGCCGTAACCGGTCTGGATGCGTACACGGCGATCCTGCACGGCCACAAGCAGCAGAACGCCATCGTCAACGTCTTTGCGGCCCAGCTGCCACTGGTCGAACACCTGCTGTGCGTATGCCTCGATGCCCTCGTCGCCAACATGGTCGACCACCAGCACCTGCAGCTGCGAGCCGGTGCGCGCCTGCAACTGAAGTGCCTGCGTGCGCAGTGTGTCGCGGGTATCCGCCGACAGTGCGTTGGCGGTGTCCACCACTGGACCATCCAGTGCCGGTACTGCGGCTGCGGCCATCGCCATCCCCGGCAACAGGCACAGCAGTACCAGCAGCCATGCCGTGGCCCAGGTGCGCGTCGCCCTGCGCGGCATCCTCATGTGCCCTGCCCTGCCTCGATCTGCACATGCAGCGCCTGCAACTGCGCAACCGCTTGGTTGAACACCTGCAGATCGGCCTCCACCATGGCCGGCCAGTCCGGTGCGTGCCCCAGCAGCTGCGCCACCTGCTCGTTCGGCGCGCGATCAAAGCCTTCGCCAAGCACAGCGAGATAGCGCTGGCGGAAACTCTCCGGGTCGCGCTGGTCCTGCACGTAGAGCTGCACCGCCAGCAGTCCCGCATACAGGTAGTTCACCAGATAGTTCGGGTCGTCATACATCAGGCGCTTGCCGATCCAGCTGTTGCGCAGCTGCGGGTAGCGCTCCGGTTGCTGGCCGAAGCGCGCCAGCACCTGGTCGGTCAGTACATCGAGGTCATCGGCGGTACCCAGCGTGTTGTCGGCCACGCCCCGATAGATCGACTGCTCCAGCTGCGCCTCCTCCGATGAAGTGAACAGCTGCAGCACCAGGTCGTCCAGCAGCGACTTCAGGTAGTAGGCCTTTGCACGCGGGTCCTGTGCCTGCTGGTACAGCTGGTCGCGGAAACGCAGCTCGTTGTAGATGGCGAACGCCTCGGTCAGCCATGGGCTGCCATTGCGCTGCAACGGCGAGGCATGGCCACGCTGCATCCACTCGCCGTGCAGGGCATGGCCGGCTTCATGGGCGATCTCGACATCGCTTTCCAGATCACCGCTGCGCACACCAACGAACAGCATCGCCGGCGCGCCGGGTGCGTTCAACGGGAATGCATCCTGGCTGCGCTCACCACGTTCGGTGGCCAGGTCCATGCGGTGGTTGGCCGGATCAAGCAGCGCACGCAGTTCGGCGACGTACGCCGGCCCGAGCCCCTGCATCGCTTCTGCGGCGTTGTCGCGCAGCTGCGCCAGTGTCAGCACCGGCGGCGTGTACCCGGCGTCGGGTACCGTGGTATCCCAGATCTGCGGTGCATCGATGCCGGAGTGCACCGCGTGGCGCAGCAGCATGTCCTGGTAGGCGCGGCGATCCCCTGCATGCTGTTCGATCGCCCGCAACGTGGCGTCCACCGTCGCTGCATCCAGGCCCATGTGCTGATAGCCCCGCGCCGGCGCGGAGCCCTGCCCCTGCAGACGCGCGGTCGCATCGTTCACCTGCACCAGGCCCAGCAGCACCGAGGCCATCGGCTCGCGGCGCGATTGCAGGCCCTGCCAGTACCCCTTCCATCCCGCCTCGCGCACAACGCGATCTGGATGCCGGGCCAGCGCCTGCCTGTCACGCCCCGCATCCCAATGCCGCCCATCGCGCTCGACCTGCGGGTACTCGGCCGTGCGCAGGATCTGCCCGCGCAGGCGCGCGAAACTGTCCAGCGCCGGATCAGCCAATGCATCCACCGCTTCATCCAGCGTGGCATTGGCTGGGGCGGCGGCCTCCTTCAATGCGCGCGTGCGCAGGAAGGCATACGGTGCGGCCCAGGCCGCGTCCGCAGGCGCCTCGCGCAGCGCGGCGCGACCGGTACGGGCGATGCGGCTGCACAGCCCCATCATCTGGTCCAGCGCCTGTGCCGGTCGATGATCGCGCGCATTGCGGGCAGCCTGCAGGTGCAGGTAGCTGTGGTGACGCAGGCACCGCGCCTCCATGGTTTCGGCCTGCTGGAAACGTTCCGCGGGTGCGATGCCCGCAGCATGCTGCAGGGCCTCCAGCTGCCTGCCCAACGCATCACGCGCGGTCTGTTCGGCCGTGGCGCTGGCGAAGTAGGCGCGATCGTCGGCGTGCAGCGACTCCGCGCGCAGGCCGCTGAAAGGCACCATCGCCAGCAGTGCGGCAATGGCGGTGGTAGTACGCATCCTGCGAATCTGCATCGGCCTCTCCCTGCCTGGGTCAGGCCTCGAGCCTAGCAGCCGCTCCCCCATCCTGCCTGTGCCGGATCGGGTCTCAGATCGACTCATCCTCACGCTTGACCAAGGTCCAGCAAGGTGTCTGCGCGAAGGTATAGGTCTGCTGGTCGCTGCTGTCCGGGGTGCGGATCTGCACCTGGCGCTGCCCATCGGCCAGCGCGTTGACCTGCAGCTCGCGGCCCTGCCCAGCCAGTGCGGCAGGATCCGGCATCACCGGCCACTCGACGTCGGCCAACGCCAGCCGGCTTTCCACCTTGCGTGGTTCCGGCTCGGCCTCGGCATCGATATAGCTGTCCAGCAGCGGGTCGGCGGTGGCCTTTTCCTGCAGCGTGATCTCATTGCCGAAGTGCTTCAGGAAGGCGTCGAATTCCGGGTAAGGGCATTCGCTGCGCGCGGGTGCCGGGGCCAGCGTGATCACCGCAGGCGTAGTGGCCGGCACAGGCTCAGCGGGTGCGGGATCGATGGGCATGGCCTGCGGCGCGGGCTTGCAGGCCGCGACTACCATGCTGCAGGCAAGCATCAGCATGACGGGAGAGGGGTATCGACGCATGGGCTCATCCTGAATCCAGTCCGGTCGCTCCATGCTAGCGCGCACCCTACAATTCCGGCACTCCGCCTGTCCGAGACTGTCCATGCATCGCCTCCTGCTCCTGATCGGCCTGCTGCTGCCCGCCCTGTGGCCGGGCGTGGCGAGGGCCGTCGATGTCCACGAAGGCGACCTGCTGTTTGTCACCGCCGGCCGCAGCGGCCTGAGCGCGGCCATCGACGATGCCACCGGCAAGCAGGGTTCGACCAGCTTCGATCACGTAGCACTGGTGGCCTCGGCGCCGAAAGGCTGGGAGGTGCTGCACGCGGACGAGAAGGGGTCGCGCCGGCAGTCGCTGGCCGAGTTCCGCCAGGACGCGCGTGCCAAGCAGCGGCAGGTCGTGGTCTATCGCCTGCGCGCGCCGCAGCGGGACGCGATCAAGGACGCCGTCGCCACCGCGCGCACGATGCTGGGCAAGCCGTACAACACGTCGTATGTATTGAACGAGGACAGCTACTACTGCTCGGACTTCATCGAACGCGCCTTCCGCGCGCACCATGTGTTCGCATTGCAGCCGATGAATTTCCGCAACCCGCAGACTGGAGAGATCGCCCAGCACTGGGTCGACCTGTATCGTGGGATGGGCATGGACGTGCCGCAGGACCAGCCTGGCACCAATCCCAACGACATGTCGGCGGCGCCGGTGCTGCAGCGTGTCGGCGTGCTGGAATAAGCAAAGCCCCGCACGGGGCGGGGCTTCGCATCACCGGAGGGGGTAGCGAGGTCACTCTTCCTCGTCCTGCCCACCCTGCTGCTGGTTGCGTTGGTTGCGCTGCTGCTGTTCCTGCTGCTGTTGCTGCTGCTGGTCGCGGCCACGACCCTGCTGCTGATCCTGCTGGTTCTGCTGGCCCTGCTGCTTCTGGTTCGGGTTCTGGTTCTGCTGTGCCATGTCCGATCTCCAAAGCCACTCGCGGAATGCGGTGGACGTGGCCATCGTCTGCAGCGAATGGTTAATCACGCGTGGGTGGGCGGCTACATCTGTGTGTACGCCTGTCAATGAACGCGCAGAAACCCTTGTGGCGCAAGCATCTGAAGGATTCATGCGGGTTCGGCATGTGCTCATGCAGTAGTCAGCATGGCGCGCATTCATGGCGTTCTCAGCCGGAAACACGCGCGGAAGGAGGCTGGCTTCCCAACTCACGCAGGCAAGCCAGCCCAGCATTCAGGGCATCACCGGCGGCACATACGCCAGGGTCATGCCCAGCAGCCACAGCAGGCCCAGCACCAGCGGAATGTGCACCAGCAGCTGGATGAAGGTGAAGCCGACGATGTCGCGTGCCTTCAGGCCCAGCACGCCCAGCAGCGGCAGCATCCAGAACGGATTGATCAGGTTCGGCAGCGCTTCGGCCGCGTTGTAGACCTGCACCGCCCAGCCCAGGTGTGCCTTCAGTTCGTTGGCGGCCTGCATCACGTACGGCGCCTCGATGATCCACTTGCCACCACCGGAGGGCACGAAGAAGCCGAGCACCGCCGAATAAACGCCCATCACCAGCGCGAAGGTATCGGTGCTGGCCACGTGCACGAACAGGCTCGACAGCCGGTGCGCCAGTGTCTGCCCGTCGCCACCGGCAGCGTGGGTGAGGATCATCGCGATGCCACCGTACAGCGGGAACTGGATCAGCACGCCGGTGGTGCTGGGCACCGCCTTGGCCACCGCGTTGAGGAAGCTGCGCGGGCGCCAGTGCAACAGCAGGCCCAGCGAAATGAACAGGAAGTTGTAGGTGTTGAGGTTGGCGATGGCGGTGACCACCGGCTTGTTGGCAAACTCGTTGAACAGCCAGCCGAACGCCAGCAGCGAGAGCAGTACGGTCAGCAGCGGGCTGTATTCCAGCCATTCGCCCGGGCGCGTGCGGCGCTGCAGCGGCTCCGGCTCGGCCTGCGCGGCGCCGGGGAAGTCTTCAGCGGTGCGGGCGCTGCCGGCGGCCGGTGCGGTCAACCAGGCGATCAGCAGCGAGACCAGGATCAGCACCGCGGTCAGTGCGATCGACTGCCACAGGAAAATGGTTTCGGTGAACGGCAGTACGCCGGTGATCTCGACCAGCCCCGGCGGCATGCTGGCAGGGTTGGCCTGCAGCTGCGCGGCCGACGAGCTCAGGCCCATCGCCCACACCGCGCCCAGGCCGAGGTAGGCCGAAGCACCGGCCGCGCGGTAGTCCATGCGCAGTTCGATGCGGCGGGCCAGCGCGCGCACCAGCAGGCCGCCGAACACCAGCGAGAAGCCCCAGCTGAGCAGCGAGGCGAGCATACTGACCAGGCCCACGTACACCACCGCACCACGGCCGGTGCGCGGCACCCGGGCCAGGAAGTCGATGAAGCGCGCGACCACTGGTGCGGTCGCCACGGCGTAGCCACCGATGACCACGAAGGCCATCTGCATGGTGAAGGGGATCAGGCTCCAGAAGCCGTCACCGAAGGCGCTGGCGGTGGCCTGCGGAGTCGAACCGAAGCTCATCGCGGCCAGCGCGACGATGACCACGCCCAGCACCGCGAACACATACGCGTCGGGGAACCACTTTTCCGCCCAGGCGGCCGAGCGCAGCGCTGCGCGCGCCATCCAGCCGTCCTGTACTGCTGCCGTCGAGGCCATCGCCTACCCTCCCAGGTTCGATGGCCCGATTCTGGGCGGTAGGGTGCGGGCTGTCTGCCACCTATTGGTCGTAGGTGGCGGAAGGCCCGGCGCTGTGCGCCGCCGCCCGAGCATGGGCTCGGGCGCTACAGAAGCACTGTCAGCTGTAGAGCCGAGCCTACGCTCGGCTGCGCTTCTCAACGCAGCGCCAGGTCCACGGCGATGCCGGCAAACAGCGCGGCGCCCACCCAGTTGTTGTGCAGGAACGCCTTGAAGCACGGACCGCGCTCGCGGGTGCGGCAGATCCAGAACTCGTAGACCACCAGCACCGTGGCCACGGCCACGCCAGCCAGGTAGTAACCGCCCAGCCCGCCGCGCACGCCAACCAGCGCCATGGTGGCCAGGAACAGCGCGTACAGCACGCCCTGGATGACCAGGTCCAGGTCGCCGAACAGGATCGCGGTGGAGTGCGAGCCCATCTTCAGGTCGTCCTCGCGGTCGACCATGGCATACCAGGTGTCGTAGGCGGTGGACCACAGGATGTTGCCGGCGTACAGCAGCCAGCCCAGCATCGGCACTTCGCCCTGCACGGCGGCAAACGCCATCGGGATGCCCCAGCCGAACGACATGCCCAGGTAGACCTGCGGCAGGTGGGTGTAGCGCTTCAGGTACGGGTAGCTGGCGGCGAGGAACACGCCGATGAAGCTGAGGCCGATGGTCAGCCCGTTCAGGGTCAGCACCAGGCCGAACGCCACCAGCATCAGTACCGCGAACAGGGCCAGCGCGGCGCGGCCACTGATCGCGCCGGTCGCGAGCGGGCGCGCCTTGGTGCGCTCCACATGCGGGTCGAGCCAGCGGTCGGCGTAGTCGTTGATGACGCAACCGGCCGAGCGGGTCAGCCACACGCCGGCGGTGAACACGAACAGCGGCCACAGCGGCGGCAGGCCGCCCGCGGCCAGCCACAACGCCCACCAGGTGGGCCACAGCAGTAGCAGCGTGCCGATCGGGCGATCAGCGCGCATCAGACTCCAGTAATGCCGCCAACGCGGCGTCGCCGGCGACTGCGGCGAAGTGAGGGGGGTATCAGCCATGCCGATAGGATACTCCTGCCCCTCCGGCAGGGCTTTGCCCGTGGGGGGAGATTTGTTCGGCGAAACTGGATAGAATGCCGGTCCCGCACCGCCTCATGGCGCTGCGATGCCCGCCCCGGCACTGGCCGACGGCGCGGCGGTTCTACAACGCGCCCGTAGCTCAGCCGGATAGAGTAGTGGCTTCCGAAGCCATTGGTCGGGGGTTCGAATCCCTCCGGGCGCGCCATTTCCTTGTCGGCATCGGCCTGCCAATCACCGGGCAGATTCGCCCACGCACGTCCCCGTTCTCATTTCATGAGTCCTGCGGGGCGCAGAATGTGGCTCTGTACTCCAGCTCCATTCGGATTGAGTAGACTCACTGCCATGGGTATCGCCTTGCCAGCACGGGACAGCCTCGGCGTCGGTCTCTATTCCTACGCCGATGCCGCGCGCTTCATTGGTGGCAGCTCATCGGAACTGCGCCGGTGGCTGAAGGGCTACCAGGGCCGGAAGCACGGGAATCCGGAAGCCCACCCTCCCCTGTGGAAGTCGCAATGGGCCGATTCAGAGATCGATGGCATTGGCTTTCGCGATCTGATCGAGCTGCGCTTCGTCCGCACATTCGTCGCATGTGGCGTGCCACTCAACCTGGTACGGCGAACCATCGTAGAGCTGAACGAGCGGCTCGGTAAGGAGTACCCCTTCACCAGCACCAGCTTCAAGACCGATGGGCGCCGCATTTTCATGGAGCTCGTGGGCGACAGCGGCGATGCCGCCTTGGTGGATGTGGTGAAGCGCCAGGACGTGATGCGCAAGGTCATCGCACCTTCACTGCGTGACGGCATCGAACTGGGCATCGATGATCGTGCCGAACGATGGTTTCCACTGAAGGGCTCCCGCGCGGTGGTGTTTGATCCCCAGCGCAGTTTTGGTCAGCCCATCCTTTCCGAATCGGGGGTTCCTACCATCGCCATTGTTGAGGCGCTGCGCGCCGAAGGTGGCGACGAGCGTCGCGTGGCCAAGCTGTATGACCTGCCTCTGACTGCGGTGAAGAAAGCACTGCAGTTCGAGAATCGAGCCGCGCCTTGAAGGCGCAGATCGATGAGAATCTTCCGCCCGCGCTGGCTCGGGCCATCGACGCCATTGCAGGAACGTACCAGCACGAAGTCTGCCACGTAAGGGAGTTCGTGAAGCCCGGCACGACCGACCTCGAACTCTTCGAAGCGGCCACCCAGCGTGGCATCCGCGTGCACGTTACCCAGGATCATCATCATCGCAGGCCTGCAGAGCGCGAGGCCATCGCACGCCTCGGCCTGACTGTATTCGTGCTGGCCAAAGGTTGGAGCACGTTCAACCACTACGAGCGCGCAGCACGTCTTCTGGAGTGGTGGCCAAAGATGATGCAGCAGGCCGAACTCGTGCAACCGGGTGCAATGTTCCGCGTACCGCATGCCAGGGCGTCCGGGGGACGGCTGACGCAGATCAAGGTGTCGCGGTAACGGCTTGCCATTGCAGGGCAGCAACGCCAGGCAGTGCCCGGCGTTGCCTTCACGCCAGTCGAGCATAGCTCGACTCTATAAGTACGGGTCAGTACCTGCCGTCGAACGCAAAGATCGGCTTGCGCTGCTTCCACGCACCAGCAGTAAAGTCCGGGAACTCCAGCGTCTGGAAACTGTTGGCGATCGACTGCTCGCTCAACGGCGTGATCGCGCTCCACGTCACCGCGTCGTAGATGTCGATCGGCATCGGCGCCTTGGCCTTCAGCGCTTCAACAAACGCATGGATGACGAACCAGTCCATGCCACCGTGGCCGGCACTGGCGGCGGTATCGGCATTCTGCTTCCACAGCGGGTGCTCGTACTCGTCCTGGTACTTCTTGAACTCTTCCCACTGGTGCGGCGGGCTGCGGCCTTCGATGTGGATCGAGTGGTTCACATCCATCCACAGGCCCTTGGTGCCCTGCACGCGGAAGCCCATCGAGTACGGGCGCGGCAGCGAAGTGTCGTGCTGCAGCAGGATGGTCTCGCCGTTCTCGCAGGCCAGCGTGGTGGTGACGATGTCGCCCAGCTTGAACTTGACCTTGGTGCTGGGGTGGGTGGTGCCGCCACTCTTGGCCACGGTGTATTCGTGCAGGCCGCGGGCCTTGGTCGCGAATGCATTGATGTGGGTGAAGCGGTTGCCACGGTTGATGCCGGTGTACATCGCGCACGGGCCAATGCCGTGGCTGGGGTACAGTTCGCCATTGCGCTGCACCGAATGCTCGGTGCGCCAGCGTGCTTCGCTCCAGCCCTTGGGACCGAATTCCACGCCACTGTCGTAGGGCTGGTTCGGGTCGCCGGAATTGAACTTCACGCCGCGCAGGTCGTGCTGGTAACCGGCCTGCAGGTGCACCAGTTCGCCAAACAGGCCCTGGCGCACCATCTGCAGCGCGGCCATCACGTCGCGGCGGTAGCAGACGTTCTCCAGCAGCATGTACGGGGTGCCCGTGCTCAGCTGGGTCTTCAGTACATCCCAGTGGTCCTGCAGGGTGATGCCGGCCACCACTTCGCAGCCCACGGCCACGCCGGCCTGCATCGCGGCAATCGCCATCGGCGCGTGGTATTCCCACGGCGTGGCGATGATCACGCCATCGATGCCCTTCTGTTCCAGCAGGCGCTTCCAGGCATTGGTATCGCGGTCCTGGCCGTAGGTCTTCGGAGCCGGCTTGCCGGCCTTGGCCACCATGTCCATGGCACGGCCGAGCATGATCGGTTCGATGTCGCACAGCGCGACCACCTCGACGTCGTCGCGGCGCACCAGCTCCTTCAGCAGCACCAGGCCACGCATGCCGGTACCGATCATGGCCAGGCGCACCTTTCGGCCACGCGCCCAGGCCGGGGTCTGCGGCAGCAGGCTGCTGGCGGCGACAGCGGCACTGGCCGCGATGAATTCCCTACGCTTCATGGCAAACATCTCTCCTCTTGGCAGCGTGCCGGCCGCAGCCGGCACGCCAGGTCACGCAAACGGAATTACTTGAAACGGTAGCCGATGGTCACACTGTAACCACGGCCGAAGATGGTTGCGTAGTCACTGGAGTCACCCAGGAAGCTGTTCGGATCGTAGAACGGCAGCCGATTGAACAGGTTCTTGACGGTGAAGCTCAGGTTCCAGGCATCATCCGGGCGCCAGGTGACGCTCATGTTGGCGGTCCACCACGACGGCGCACCATCACACTTGCTCTTCTGCAGGGCCAGGTAGCCGCCGGTGCAGGTTTCCTTGTTGTTGCTCACTTCATCGACCTGGTCGGTGGCCCACTTGGTGCCGCCCACGTAGTTGACGAACATGCTGGTGGTGACCTGCTTGTAGGTCCAGTCGGCATTGAGCGTGGCACGCAGGCGCGGGTTGTTGTAGTAGCCCACTACGTCGCCGTAGTACCAGCCATTCTCCGCATCCATGTAGAAGCGGTTGCGGTTGGCAATGGTGGCGGCCAGGCCGATGTTCAGGTTGCCCCAGTCACCCAGCGAGAAGCGGCTGCGCGCATCGATGTCGAAACCGTCGATCAGCGTCTTGCCACGGTTCTTGTACTGGCCCACCACGCTGGCCACGTTGCCGGCCGAGTAGCCCGGCAGCACCGACGGGCAGCTCACGCCACTGGCCGGATCGGCACACATCGCCGCCAGCTGGGCCAGGTTGGCACGGTCACTGTCGGTGATCGGCGAGCGCGACATCGAGATGATGTCTTCCATGCGGCGATAGTCCGGCGCGACGATTTCGTTGTTGCGGTAGATGAACCAGTAGTCGGCCGACACCGACAGCCAGCTCGCCGGCTCGTACACGAAGCCGAGGGTGGCGATCTTCGCCTTCTCCGGCTTCAGGTCCTTGTTCGGCTGGGTCATGCGGGCCACGGTGCGGCTGCAGTCGACGTTCAGCATGTTCTTGCCCAGGTCGACATCACCCGGCCGCTGCGACTTCAGCAACAGGTTGGCGATGGCGTTGGTCTCGTTGCAGCGCAGCTCGTCGCGGAAGCCACCCAGCTGCGCGAATACACCACCATTGCCGGACTCGGCCAGGCTGGGTGCGCGGAAGCCGGTGGAATAGGTACCGCGCAGCATCAGCTGGTCGAACGCCTGGTACTTGAAGCCGATCTTCGGCGCCACGTTGGCGCTGAAGTTCGGGTACTTGTCCACGCGCACCGCAGCATCCAGCTCCAGCTTGTCGGTGATCGGTGCCACGGTCTCGGCGAACAGCGCGTAGGTGTTGCGCTTACCGTCGAACCACGAGCCGCCCTGCTGTGTGATCAGGCCGTTGGCTGCATCGGCGTTACCCGGCGTGTAGAAGGTTTCGCGGCTGGCGTTGAAGCCGAATGCCGCACGCATCTCACCGGCCGGCAGCTGGAACAGCGGGCCTTCGATCTTGCCGTCGAGGGTGTGCAGGCGAGTCCACGACTGGATGTCAAAGGTCGGGAACGCTTCACGGATCAGTGCGGCGTTGGCTTCGCTGATCTCGCCGAACTTGTACGCCGGATGGTCGGAGATGATCACGCGGCCGGTGCCCGGATCGATCGTGTACGGGCCGAAGGCCTTCTCGAAGCCCTTGGTGTTGACGTTGATCGTCTGGTAGGTGGTGGAGTGGGTGCCGGCGCTGGCGAACGCGGTTTCCCAGTTCCAGTCGCCCCGATTGCCACGCGCACCGGCCAGCACGCGGTAGCTCTTGTCGGTATTGCGCTGGCCGAAATAGTTCGGGCCGGCATCCTGCAGCAGGTAGTTCAGGCCGACCACACCGCCCATCATCGCCTTCATCTGCGGGCTGGCGTGGTTGTACTCGTTGTTCGGGCCCAGGAACGGGTACAGGAACTGGTTGACGGTGTTGCCGGTATTGCGCGAGAACCAGCTGGTCGGGTTGCCGGTGGTGGTGCCGTAGGTGCGCGGCGTACCGCCGTTGGCGCGCAGGTCGATGTCGGTGTAGGTCGCCTCGGCGAAGATCTCGGTGCTGTCGCCGACCAGGAAGGTGCCGTTGAGGTAGGCGGTGTTGCGCTCGGACTTGGCACCGGCGTCGATCTCGTTGTTCATCCAGGTTTCCCAGACGCAACGCGGACCGGCCGCTTCACTGGTCAGCACGTTCCTGCAACCCGGCGCAGCTTCCTGCACACGGCGGCCGGTGACCGGATCGAAGGCGAAGTAAGTACCCGGATTGAATTCACCCGGCTTGCTGCCCACGCCCAGGCGCAGGTTGTTGAGGTAGTTCGGATTGTTGACGTAGTACTGGTCGGGCCGCTTGTCGTAGAAATCGCTCAGCGGGATCGCGTCGCGGCGGTACATGTTCACCGCGCCGTAGATGTTGAAGCGGTTCTCGGCCAGGTCACCGAAGCCGGCGGTGATGCTGGCCTGGCGTTCGCCGTAGGAGTCGATGCGCGAAGAGGTGTCGTTGGTGAAGCTGACCTCGGCACCCTGGAAGTTGCGCTTGGTGATCACGTTGATCACGCCGGCCACCGCGTCGGTGCCGTACACCGCCGAGGCGCCGTCGGTCAGCACTTCCATGCGCTCGATGGCCGCAGCCGGAATCGCATCGATGTTGACGAACTGGGTCTGGAAGCCGGCCGGTGCACCGTAGTACGACAGGCGACGACCGTTCAGCAGCACCAGCGTGCCCTGCGCGCCGAGGCCACGCAGGTTGGCCTGCGAGGCACCGTCGGAGCCGGTGAACAGCGAGCGCGCGTCCTGCTGCGCCGGGCGGGCGGCCGGCAGGTTGTCCAGCACCTGCAGCAGCGTGCGCGCACCCATGTTCTGGATGTCCTGCTTGCTGATCACCTGCACCGGCGAGGCGGTTTCAACGTCGGTGCGGCGGATGTTCGAGCCGGTGACCTCGATGCGGGCCAGGTCGGTGGCCTTGTCCTTGCTCTCCTGGGCGAAGGCAGGAACGGCGACCGACAGCAGCACGCCGGCGATGGCCAGCGACAGCGGAGCGATCGAACGACAGGGGGGGCGGTGGTGGCGTGCGGGCAACATCGGGGTTCTCTCCTGGCAGGGGTGCAGCGCAATAAGTGAGCGCGTGGGCGTTCGGCGGGCAAAACGCTCCCGGGCCACGGCCATGAGGGCCGTAGTCGGAATGGGCGGGGGGAGGAGCGGTGTTACGAGGGGGTCATGGGGCGACGATGCTGGCGGAGTCGCCCTCCTGGCCGATCAGCACGGCGTTGGCCCAGTTGGCACAGACCTGGGCGGGTTGGCTGCCCTGCGCACCCAGCGTGCGCAGGCTCAGGGTGGAAAGGCCACGGATGTCCAGCTCCGGCTTGACCACGCCGGGTGCCTTCACCAGGCCGCTGTCGTACAGCAGGCGGTTGTCACCCCAGACCTGGAACTGCAGGCCGCCGGCGCTGCGGCACGCGTCGTCAATGCCGAGGTCGGCGCGCAGCAGGTGCCAGCCGCCCTGCAGGCGCAGGTCAATGCGGCTGTTGGCGCCGACGCCCAGGCCACGGCGGAACTGCAGGCCGTTCATGCGCATGCCGGCATCGCCACGGAACGGCTGGTCGGCGCGCACCTGGCTGGCCAGCGCGGCCGGCACCGGCAGCTCGGAGAGATAGCGCTGCCGGGCCGGTCGCTCCGGTTCCTGGTGTTCGAGGATGTGGAAGGTGGACAATGCGATCGGGCCGACGTCGCGCGGCTGCAGCGCATCGAAGGCACGGGCGCTGCCCTGCGCGGCGGTGACCATCGGGTCGGTGCTGCTGGCGCCGTCGCCTTCGGGGTTCTGCACACTCAGCACGCGGAAGCGCAGCAGGCGGCCGGCATGGGCCGGGAAGTCGATGCGCTGCACGCCCTCCTTCAACTGCAGGCGGCCACGTGCGATCGGCTCACCCCACTCGCCATTGCTGTCGCCCAGGTACACCTCGTAGTCACGCACCTGGCCGTGCTTCCAGTTCTTGTCGTTGCGCGGCGCGATGTCGATGCCATCGATCATCTTCCGCTCACCGAACCCGATCACCCACTCATGCGCACCGGTGCGCACGGCCTGGTTGCGCACGCTGCGGAACCAGGTGTTGGGATCATCGTCGAAGGCATTTTCCAGCGCGTGGCCGGGTTCTTCGGCCGGGCGGTTGACCACCAGCAGGCTGTCGGCCGGCAGTTCGCGGCCGAGCACCGGTGCCGCCGGATAGGCATCGTCGGCAGCGGCGGCGGCGACCGCGAAGTCCAGCTGCAGCTGCAGCGGCTGGCGGATGTCCTGGCTGGCGGTCCGCACATGCAGGGTGCCGCGACGCTCGGCAGCATCGAAGTACCAGCCTTCAGCCGCAGCGTTGAACGCAGCGGCATCAGCCAGCACCGGCAGCACGCGGCCACCGGCCTGCACCGCACGCGGTGCCTGGCGGCTGAGCACACGCAGGCCGTAGCGGCGCTGCGCCAGCTGGCCGTTGTAACTGCCCTGCACCGCATCGATCTGCACCTGCACCGGGCCACTGCCCTGCGCCGGCGCCTGCACGCGGATCCGCTGCGTGCTCGACTCGCCCTGCTGGTAGCGGCGGGTGTTGCCGTCGTCTTCGTACAGCGTGTACTGCGAGTCGCCCTGCGGGTACAGGTCGAACGTCACTTCATCAAGCGGTTTCTCGCCGTCGAACAGCATCGACGGGTACATCGGCAGGATCGCACCGGCACGCACGAATACCGGCAGCGTGGCCAGGTCCACCTGGCGGTCGAGCTGGCGGCCGTCGGCGCCGGCCTGCACGCGGCGGCCATCCCAGTAGTCGATCCAGCCTCCGGCCGGCAGGTGGATGTCGCGACGCCAGCCACGACTGGCGGCCTGGCTGCGGTACACCGGCGCCACCAGCAGGTCGCGGCCGAGCAGGAACTGGTACTTGTAGGTTTCATCCTGCGCGTGCGGGTCGCGCGGGTTGTCCCACATCAGGCCACGCACCGGCGGCGCGCCGGTCTGCGCGGCCTCGTGCACCAGCCCGTACATGTACGGGGTCAGGCGCATCTTCAACTTCAGGTAATCGCGGTTGATGCTGCGATAGGGCTCGTCGTACCACCACGGGTGCTTGCGTGCGTTCGACGACCAGCCGCTCATGCCCATCAGCACCGGGGTGAACGCCTTCCACTGCAGGTCGCGGGTGAAGGTCTCGGCGCTGCCGCCGAAGATCGCATCCACATCACCGCTGGCATAGGCCATGCCGGACAGGCCCGAACCGACCAGGGTCGGCACGTGCCAGCGGATGTAGTCCCAGCTGCTGCTCTGGTCGCCGGTCCAGGCCACAGCGTAGCGCTGGATGCCGGCCCAGCCCATCACCGTCCACAGGAACGGGCGCGAATCGGAATTGTCGAGGATGCCGTTGAACGCCTGGCGGTTGGCGTCCATCGCGAACTGGTAGCCCTTGCCGGTCCAGGCCACGTCCAGCTTCTGCACGCGGCTGCCGGCCTTGCCCACTTCCCAGGCGATCTTGTCGACACCGTTCTCGGTCCACAGGCCGGTGCGGAAACCGTAGCCGGCGAGCCCCTTCACCGTTTCCGGCAGCTGCTTGTAACCGCAGCCGTAACCATCGTTGGGCAGGATCCAGCCACCGGGCATGTCGTGCTCGCGGTACTGCTTGGCCACCGAGTCGATCACATCCGGCGTGGTGCCGGTCGGGCCGTCACTCCAGCCTTCGGGCACGGTGCCGGGCTTCTTGGCATTGTCACCGTCGTTGTAGCAATCGGCATCGCCATAGGACAGCGCCCAGCGCGCCACCATGTTCGGGCGGCCGGTCAGCTGGGTGTAGCGCTCGATCAGCTTGGGCAGGTCGGCGCCGACGAAGTAGTACGCGTCGAAACGGTCTTCGCGGTGCAGCAGCGTGGCCTGGTCGGGCTGGCGCAGGTCGTAGCTGCCATCGCTCCAGGTATTGCGCAGCATGCCCCAGCCCCGGCTGCTCAGCAGCATGGGTGCCGGGCTGGGACGGTCGCCCTCTTCCCAGCCGCCGGAGTAGGACACGTCCAGCTCGCGGCCCTTGAACTGGTAACGGCCGTTCTGCTGGCCGCCACCGAAATAGCCTTCGTCAGCCTGCGAGGACAGCACCTGCACGCTCTGCGCGGCATCCAGGTCCAGCGGCTGCAGTTCCTGCCACAGCGCGGTGGGCTGGCCGTTGTCCAGACGTTCCAGGCGCATGCGCAGCGGCTGCCGCTGCACATGCAGCACCAGCGCATCGGTACGCACGCGGATTTCCTGCGCGTCTTCTTCCAGCTGCGCCTGCACGTTCGTCTTGGGCTGCGGCAGCACGATCGGCGCGGCCTTGTCGCCGGCGCCGGTCAGCTTGCCGTTGCGGCCGGCCTGCACGCGGATGATGTCGGTGGCCGGCAGTTCGATACGGATGCGCGCGCCCTTGTCGGTCTGCAGGTCCCAGCCGCGCACGCCATCGCGGCTGTCGCTGGCGCTGACCGAACGCAGGTTGCCGACCGGCTCGGCCCGGGCCGGCATGGACGCCAGCATCAATGCCGGCAACAGGGCCAGCATCAGCGGCGAGCGACGAACGCAGTTTTCCACGCGGACTCCCAACCCGTTCACCGGGCGTTTCGAAAGCGATTGGGCCGACTCTAGGGCAGCGATTCGAAAGATGTCAACAAATTGAAAGGAAAAAGGAAGATATATTCCATTGAAACGAAAGTTGTTGCGTCGCAATACTTTGTGTAAGCGCTTGCAGCCGCCTGTTAAGCATTGTGCGATACGGCATCCGGCGGATTCTTGCGTTTTCCGACGTGCTCTGGTCAGAGCGAAGCCGTAGTCACATTTTCTTTCTTTTTGCTTTCGCTATTTGACATTTCGAAAGAAAACGCAGATGGTGCGCTGGCCCAACTGGAACCTCCGAATGGACGTCACCCTGCTTTCCGATGTGTCCGCCTGGCAGCGCCTGGGCGGAGCCGATACCGCTACCGAAATCGCCCAGCAGCCTGCGCTGTGGGAATCCCTCGCCCAGGACCTGTCGCGTGCCCGCGACCGCCTGCAGGCCTTCCTCGGCGACAGCCTCAATGACCCGAACCAGCGCGTGCTGTTCACCGGCGCCGGCAGCTCCGGCTTCATCGCTGAAATGGTGGCCGACGCGATCAATGCACAGTGGCCGGCCGAGGTGCGCGTGGTGCACACCACCAGCCTGCTGACCCACCCGGCGCTGTACCTGCAGCGCGACCGCCCGACCCTGCTGGTGTCGTTTGGCCGCAGTGGTTCCAGCCCGGAAAGCGTGGCTGCGGTGGACCGCGTGCGCGCCGATGTGGATGACGCACGCTTCCTCGACATCACCTGCAACGCCGATGGCGAACTCGCCCGCCGCGGCGCCGGCCGCGCAGATACCTGCACCCTGCTGATGCCCTCGGCCAGCTGCGACCGCGCGTTCGCGATGACCAGCAGCCTGACCTGCATGCTGCTGGCTGCGCTGACTGTGTTCGACCGCTCGTCGTGGGATGCCCGCGTGGCACGCCTGAAGCAGGTCGCCGCGCTGGCCCGTGAAGGCCAAGCGCAGTGGGATGCACCGGTGGCAACGCTTGCGCAGGGCCCGTTCAACCGCGTGATCTATCTTGGCAGCGGGCCGCTGGAAGCGCTGGCCCGCGAGTGTGCACTGAAGGTGCTGGAGCTGACCGCCGGCCGCGTGCTGGCACTGGCCAACACGCCGCTGGGCTTCCGCCACGGCCCGAAGTCGACGCTGGACGGCAATACGCTGGTGGTGGTGCTGCGCAGCGTGCAGCCACTGGCGCGCCGCTACGAACAGGACCTGCTGGAAGAACTGCGCCGCGACGGCGTGGCCGGCCAGGTGCTGGCGATCGGCCCGCACTCGGATATCGGTGCCGATGACGAGTACACCCTTGTGGTGCCGCCGCTTCACACTGCATTCGACGACCCCTGGCTGGCGCCGGTGTGGCTGGGCTTCGCGCAGCTGTTCGCATTGCAGCGCTCGGCCGCACTCGGCCTGACCCCGGACAACCCGTTCCCGGACGGCACCGTCAACCGCGTCGTCAAGGGCGTCACCATCCACCATGGCTGAGCTGATCGCCCACGCCTGCTACGGCATCGACATCGGCGGCACCAAGATCGAGCTGGTGGCGTGCGATGCGGCGATGCAGGTCACCTGGCGCCGTCGGGTCAGCACGCCGCAGGGCGACTACGACGGTTTCCTGCAGGCGGTGGTGACCCTGGTCGCCGAGGCCGATGCCGCGCTGGGTCGCAGTGATGCGGCCATCGGCATCGCCCTGCCCGGCGTGCGCGATCACCGCAGCGGCCGCCAGCTGAGCGCGAATGTGCCGGCATTGACCGGCCACAGCGTGGCCGCCGACCTGCAGGCACGCCTGCAGCGCCCGCTGCACTTCGGCAACGATCTGCAGTGCTTTGCCCTGTCGGAAGCACACGGCGGTGCCGCCGACGGCTATCCCAGCATGTTCGGCGCCATCCTCGGCACCGGCGCCGGCGGCGGCTTCTGCCTGCAGGGTCGCCTGCTGTCCGGCTTCAACGGCCTGGCCGGCGAATGGGGCCACTGGAGCGTGCCCGGCCACCTGCTGCAGCGCCATGGCCTGCCACTGATCGACTGCGCCTGCGGCCTGCAGGGCTGCGTGGAGCGCTACGTGTCCGGCAGCGGGCTGGCGATGATCGAGCGCCATCTGGGTGGAAGTGCGGTGGATGCCAGCGCGGTGATCGCCCTGGCCGAGGCCGGCGACGCGCGTGCGCGCCAGGCGCTCGACATCCACCGCGATCTGCTTGGCCACAGCCTGGCCGCGCTGGTGCTGGCGCTGGACCCGCACGTGATCGTGCTGGGCGGCGGCCTGTCGCAGTACGCACCGCTGTACCAGCAGCTGCCAACCGCCGTCTCGGCGCATCTGTTCAACGGCGTGCAGGTTCCGCCGATCGTGCCGCCGCGCTTCGGCGATGCCGGTGGCGCCCGTGGTGCCGCCCTGCTCGCCTGCCAACCCTCGTTTTCCTGATTGACCGGAGCCTGACCATGTCCCCGTTGCAGACCCTGCTTGCCTCCCACCGCGCCGGTGCCAACGTCGGCCTGTACAGCGTCTGCTGCAGCAACGAGCAGGTGCTGCGTGCGGCCATGCACGTGGCGCTGGCGCACGGCACCGTGCTGCTGGTCGAGGCCACCTCCAACCAGGTCGACCAGTTCGGCGGCTACACCGGGATGACTCCGCCGCAGTACCGCGATTACGTCAGCACGCTGGCCGATGAGGAAGGTTTCCCGCGCGAGCGGCTGATCCTGGGTGGCGACCACCTCGGCCCGAATGCCTGGCAGAAGCGCCCGGCTGCCGAAGCGATGACCCACGCGCGCGTGCTGATCGAAGCCTACGTCGCCGCCGGTTTCCACAAGATCCACCTCGATTGCAGCATGTCCTGCGCCGATGACCCGGTGCCGCTGCCGGACGCCATCGTCGCAGCGCGTTCGGCCGAGCTGGCTGAAATCGCTGAGCGCACCGCTGCGGATCATGGCCTGCCGCCGCCGGTCTACGTGATCGGTACCGAGGTGCCGATTCCCGGTGGCGAAGCCTCGCTGGCCGAGGGCCTGCAGGTGACCACGCCGGCCGCCGCCGCGCAGACCCTGGCCATCCACCAGCAGGCGTTCGACACGCCGCTGCTGCGCGACGCGTGGCAGCGCGTGATCGCGATGGTCGTGCAGCCGGGCGTGGACTTCGACCACAGCAGCGTGCACGAGTACGACGCGGCCGCTGCCAGCGCGCTGGCTGACTTCCTCGAACAGCAGCCACGCATCGTGTTCGAAGCGCATTCCACCGATTACCAGCGCGAAAGCGGCCTGCACGCGTTGGTGCGCGACCACTTCGCCATCCTCAAGGTCGGCCCGGCGGCGACCTTCGCCTACCGCGAAGCGCTGTTCGCGCTGGCCGCGATCGAGGCCGAACTATTGCCGGCGGCGCAGTGCTCGCGCCTGCCGCAGGTGCTGGATGAAGTGATGGTGGCGCAGCCGAAGTACTGGCAGTCCTACTACCAGGGCGATGAGGCAGCGCTGCGCCTGCTGCGCAGCTATTCCTTCAGCGACCGCTGCCGCTACTACTGGGGCGAGCCCGCGCTGGTGCAGGCGGTGCAGACCCTGTTCGCCAACCTGGAACGGCACGCGCCGCCGCTGGTGCTGCTCAGCCAGTACCTGCCGGAGCAGTACCGTGCCGTGCGCGAGGGCACCCTCGCCAACACCCCCACCGCACTGGTGCAGCACCGTATCGGCCTGTGCCTGGGCGAGTACGCCCGTGCGTGCAGCGCCAACCAGGCCGGAACCCGCACGCAGAACGCAGGCTCGGCTGCTGCCGCTGCTGCGAACGGCTAATCTCTACCTTTCCCCGCGACACCGAGAATGGCCATGCGCAACACCCGCTCCCGCCGACAACAGATCCTGCAGCTGCTGATCGAGCACGGCGCGGTGCAGGTGGCCGATCTGGTCGAGCGCTTCGGCGTGTCGGCGGTGACCATCCGTGCCGACCTGACCCACTTCGAATCGCAGGGCCTGGCCAACCGTACCCACGGTGGCGCCACGCTGGTGCGCACGCCGCCGCAGGAACAGGACATCCACGAAAAGGACGCACTGAACCTGCCGCTGAAGGAATCGATCGGTGCGTGTGCCGCGCGCCTGGTGCGGCCCGGCGACAACATCATCATCGACTCCGGCTCGACCACGATGACCCTGGCCCGCCACCTGCGCACGCAGCGCGACGTGACGGTGATGACCAACGGGCTGAACATCGCCTGGGAACTGGCCAACGCGCCGGGCATCAACGTGCTGCTGACTGGTGGCCTGCTGCGCCAGCAGTCGTTGTCGCTGCAGGGCAGCCAGGCCGAAGCCAGCCTCAACTCCTACAGCTTCGACACGCTGTTCCTGGGCGTGGACGGCCTGGACCTGCAGTTCGGCCTGACCACCCATGACGAAGCCGAAGCCCGCCTCAACCATCGCATGGTCGAGCGTGCACGCCGCATCGTGGTGCTGACCGACGCCTCCAAGTTCGGGCGCGTCAGCCTGCACCGCATCGCTCTGCTGGATCAGATCCACACCATCATCACCGATGCCGGCATCGACGACGCCTCCCGCGAGGGACTGCAGCGGCTGGGCATTGAAGTGATCATCGCCGAGCCCGCCGCATGACCGACACCCGCTCCCTGCATGGCCGCATCCTCACCCCGCTGGGCTGGCGGCGTGGCCAGGTCCACTTCGATTCGGACGTGCGCCAGCTGCAGGTGGACGACCACAGCGGCGCCGGCGATCTGCAGCTGCCGGTGATCCTGCCCGGCTTCATCGACCTGCATGTGCATGGCGCCGCCGGCGTGGACCTGATGCAGGGCGGCGACGTGGCACGCACCATCGCCCGTACGCACCTGCGCTTCGGTACCACCACGCTGCTGGCGACCACCATGACCGCTGGCCTGGATGAGATCGAGCACGCGCTGCAGGGCGTGGCCGCGACCATGGCGGCACCCGACGCCGAGGCCGCCTGTATTGCCGGCGTGCATCTGGAGGGGCCGTTCATCAGCCCGCAGCGGCTGGGTGCGCAGCCCAACCGCACCATCGAAGCAACACTGGCGCTGGTGCAGCAGCTGCACGCGCTGGCACCGATCCGGGTGATGACGCTGGCGCCGGAGATCGGCGAGCACACCGCGCTGATTCCCGCGCTTTCGACAATGGGCATCCGCGTGCAGCTCGGTCACAGCGCCGGTACCTACGAAGAAGGTGTTGCTGCGCTGCAGGCCGGCGCCTCCGGCTTCACCCATCTGTTCAACGGCATGACCGGCGTCGATCACTATCGCCCGGGCATTGCGACGGCGGCACTGGCACATGCGCAGTACGCCGAGATCATTCCCGACCTGCAGCACATCCATCCCGGCGTGATCCGCCTGGCCGCGCGCGCGATCCCGCGCCTGTACGCGGTGACCGACGCCACCGCCGCCACCGGCATGCCCGATGGCGAATACGCGCTGGGCGAGCAACGCGTGCACAAGTGCGGCGGCTGCGTGCGCCTGGCGACCGGTTCACTGGCAGGAAGTGCACTGACCATGGACCAGGCGCTGCGCAACCTGGTGCAGGTGGGCCTGGAGCTGGCCGATGCCTCGCAACGCGTTTCCACCTTCCCGGCCGACTACCTGGGCCTGGGCGATCGCGGCCGCATCGCGCCCGACGCCCGCGCCGACCTGGTGGTGCTGGACGCCGAACTGCGCCTGCAGCAGGTCGTGGTCGGTGGCCGCGTGATCGACCTGCACTAGGCGACGCACGTCTGTAGAGCCGAGCCATGCTCGGCTGCTTTTCGCACCGACATCGACGACGTCCGCGCCGCGCTTCGCGCGGCAAGCCGAGCATGGCTCGGCTCTACATGAAGCGCGCAAGCGCCTTGCATCAGCCACGCACCATCCCCGTTATTCCAGGAATACGCCGATGACCGCAGCCGCCGCACCTGCCGTACCCGCTTCCACCGCTCCGCGCTGGCCCGTACGCTACCTGCTCTTCATCGGCGGCCTGGGTGGCCTGCTGTACGGCATCGACATCGGCATCATCGCCGGCGCCCTGCCCTATCTTGAAGCAACTGCCAGCCACGCCTGGCAGCTCAGTAGCCAGCAGCTCGGCTTCGTGGTGGCGGCGGTGCTGCTGGGCAGCGTGCTGTCCTCGCTGTTCGCCGGCATGGTTGCCGACCTGATCGGCCGCCGCGGTGCGATGCTGCTGGCCGGCCTGCTGTTCACCGCCTCGATTCCGATCATGGCACTGGCCTCCGGCTACACGCCGCTGCTGCTGGGACGCCTGCTGCAGGGCATCAGTGGCGGTTTGATCGGCGTCGTGATTCCGCTGTACCTGGCTGAAGTGCTCAGCCCCGAGCGACGCGGGCGCGGCGCGGCGATGTTCCAGCTGCTGCTGACCGTTGGCCTGGTGCTGGCAGCCCTGATCGGCCTGTACCACGCCCACGCCGTGGATGCCGCCGCCGAAGCCGTGCGTTCGCTGCCGGTCGCGCAGCAGGCGCAGGAACTGTTCACGGTGAAGGACCACGCCTGGCGCACCATCTTCTGGACCTGCCTGGCGCCGGGCCTGCTGTTCTGTGCCGGCATCTTCTGGCTGTCCGAATCACCACGCTGGCTGGTGCGCCGCGGTCGCATCGATGAAGCCCGCCGCAGCCTCCAGCGCGTCCTGCCCGCCGCAGATGTCGAGCCCACGCTGGCCCAGATCCAGGCGCCGGAATCGAGCAGCAGCGAAGGCAAGCGCGATCCGCTGCTCAGCCGCCGCTATGTGGTGCCGTTCCTGCTCGCCTGCGTGGTGCTGGCCTGCACCCAGGCCACCGGCATCAATTCGGTGCTGGCCTACGCGGTGAACATCCTCAACCAGGCCGGCCTGTCCGGTTCAGTGGCCAACGGCGCCGACGTGGCGATCAAGCTGCTCAACGCGGTGATGACCGTGGTCGCGTTGCTGCTGGTCGACCGCAAGGGCCGCAAATTCCTGCTGATGCTGGGCAGCGGCGGTATCTGCGTCGCCCTGCTGGCGGCGGCCACGCTGTTCTTCCAGGCCGAACGCGGTCGCGCCGATGTGCAGCCGCAGCTGCAGGCGGCGGTCAGCGGCGACGGCCTGCAGCTGGTGCTGGATGATGCGCAGTGGCAGCGCCTGAGCAATGGCACCGACAGCCAGGGCCGGCCGATGCAGCTGACCGTGTCCTACGCCTACGGTGATTTCACCAATGTGCGCGCCCTGCGCAGCGACAACCTGGCCGATCGCGAGCTGCGCATCGAGCGCGCTGGCACCGTGCAGCCCGACAGCGTGATTGGTGCGTTCTTCCGCAAACTGCATCTGAACCCGTTCGCCGACCCGGCCAGTGCCGGCCAGGCGCCATTGCGCATCGAACAGGCCCGCATCGGCCCGGTGCCGCCGCCTGCACATGGCTGGGCGGTGGCCGCCTGCATCCTGGTATTCGTCGCGTTCTTCGCGGTCGGCCCCGGCGTATGCGTGTGGCTGGCACTGTCGGAACTGATGCCGAACCGCATCCGTTCCAATGGCATGAGCATCGCACTGCTGATCAACCAGTTTGTATCCACCACCATCGCCGCCATCTTCCTGCCCACGGTGGGCCACTACGGCTACGCCAGCATGTTCGTGTTCTGGGCAGCCTGCACCTTCGTGTTCTTCCTGGTAGCCGCGTTCTGGCTGCCGGAGACCAAGGGCAAGTCACTGGAAGAAATCGAGGCACGGTTCGCCCGGTAGCGGTCGACCTTGGTCGACCTCGCGCGTAACGCGGTGGTGTTGGCGCGCCCGTTACTGACCGGTGATGTGCTTCGCCAACGCCTGTGCCTCGGCAATGCTCGGCAGCCCGCTCAGCATCATCGATTCACCGAACGGGCCTTTCACCGTCGCCACCATCAGCACGCGGCCATCCACACTGATCGCTGCTCGCTGGCCCACCAGTGCTGCCGTGCCATCGTGGATGCGCTGGTGCGCTTCGGGTCGATAGCGGATCTGCAGGCCGGGCTGCTGGCCCTCGTCCAGCACGTAGCGCACATCGGCGATATCGGCGCTGCCGGCAATCGGCGGCTCGCGCAGCGCCAGGGTCTCGCCCTGCCACTGCGCTTGCGTGCCCTTGCCATCCGCATCGACCGCGCTCAGGCGCACATCCACACCGGGGCGCGGTGCATGGCGCTCGACTGTCTGCACTGCGGGCGTGGCGCCCGGCATGCAGCCGGCCAGGGTCAAGGCCACGCCCAGCAACAGCGGAAGCGCCGTTCTCACTTCAGCTTCCGCAGCTTGAATGCCACCAGCACCTGCAGCAGGCCGTACAGCAGGCTGCCGATACCGATCCACAGCGTGGTGACCGCCACGCCGGCATACGGGTTGGCCGCAAACAACAGGCCCAGCACCACGGCCAGCACGCCGCTGAGGATCAGCAACCATTCGCCCTGGATCTGCTTGCGCACGCGGATCGCGAACACGATGCGATAGATGCCGGCCACCAGCAGCCACGCCGCCAGGAACAGCACCAGCACGCTGGCGGTGGCCAGCGGATTGATCACCGCCAGGATACCGAAGCCCAGCGAGGCGAGGGCGTACAGCGCCAGCCAGCCGCGGGACGCGCCGCTGCCGCCATTGATCAATGCGAACAGACTGATGACGCCCTCGATGATGGCCATCACGCCCAGCGTCCAGGCCAGTGCCATCGCTGCGGACAGCGGCCAGCCGATGGCAACGATGCCGAAACCCAGTGCGACGAGCCCGTACAACAGCAGGATCCACCAGCTGCGCCCAACCGCCGATAACAAGGGAGACAAGGGGGAATTCATGGCCACTCCTCCGATCCGGAACCGGCCTCATCCTAGACCCTGTGGATGAAGAGGGCGATCACGGCGCCCGCGCACAGACCCACACGCGCACCTCCCCAGCGCCGACCAGGCGCAGCGTCTCGGCGACCTCCATCACCGTGCTGCCGGTGGTCATCACGTCATCGACCACGGTCAGCCGCGAGGGCACCGGACCACGAACAGCAAACGCATCGAACAGATTCTCCCTGCGCTGTTCGGCCGTGCGTTCGGACTGCGGTGCGGTATGCCGCCGCCGGTACAGCCCCTGCCAGACGGGCATCGGCAGCAACCGGCACAGTTCGGCGGCCTGGTTGTAGCCGCGCTGGCGCAGGCGCCGCCCATGCAGCGGCACCGGCACCAGCGGCGCGCACGACCAGGGCGGTGGTGCGCGCTGCATCAGCTGGGCAAGCAAGCGCCCGGCCGCCAGATCCTGGTGGAACTTGTAGCGCACCAACAGCTGATCGACGGGGGGAAGGTACAGCAGGCTGGCATGCGTGGCGGCCTGCGGCGGTACCTCGTCGCGGCATGTACCGCAGACGATCAGGGCGTTGTCCGGCAACGGCAGTGCACAGCGCAGGCAGGCACGACCGGCCCAGGGCAGATGGGCCAGGCAGGCGCTGCACAGGTCAAGTTCATCGTGGCCCGGCTCGCCACAGACCAGGCAGCGCAGTGGCAGCAGCACGCGAAGCGCTGCCTGCAGAAGACGAGTGGGCGTGGACAGGGCCGGCATGCGCTACAGCGTGATCGCGCCGCGGCCCCGGGGCCATCAGGCGCACCCCCTTCAACCCGTAGGCATCCTTACCCGTTTACGGGGCACTTCACCGCGTCGGCGCAGGTGCGGCATCCACACGCGTGCGATACACCATGTAGGGCTTCTGCCGGCGATCCACGCCGCCATTGAAGCCGGCCTGTCGATGCAGCTGGTTGGCGGTGAAATACAGATAGCCGTCCGGCCCCATCGACAGCGTATCCGGCCACAGGATGCGCGGGTCGTGCACCACCGTCGTCCACCGCCCCTGCGCGTCGCGGGCATGGATGGCATTGTGCTCGTAGTCGCTGGTATACAGCCGGCCGTTGGCATCCATTTCCATGCCGTCGGACGCTCCCTTGTCGCCGAGGTCGACCACGGCTGCCGCCAGCGTCGCCTCATTCACCGTGGAGTCGCGCAACAAGGCGGTGGGCACGCTGTACAGATGGCGGCTGGACAAGGGCGTATAGAACAGGGTGCCGCCATCGGGCGACAGGGCGATGCCATCGGCGGCCACGGTGAAGGACGCCGACGAACCATCGGTGTTACGCAGTCGCATCTGCTGCCCTTCCACGATCGGCACGAAGGCGGGATCGGCCGAGGTGGACACGTGGCCGACCAGGCGCTTGGACGCGGCGCCAGTGGCGAGGTCGATCACGATGATGCCGCCGATACCGCTCAGCGACGAATCGGTCACGTAGGCCACGCCCTCGCGGCCGACCCGGAAGTCGAAGCGCACATCGTTGACGTAGGTGCGCGCATCGATGACGTCGGCCGGGAACACCAGTGTCCTGGCCACGCTGTCGGTGGCAAGGTCGATCGCCACCAGCTTGGCGCCGCCGGCCTGCGGCGCTGAAAAGCTCGGTGCGGCGGTGTCCAGTACCCAAAGCCGGCCCTGGCCATCGGCCACCACGCTCTGCACGCTGATGAAGTGTGCTGCCGGGTCGGGATCGTCCTTGCGGTTGATGCGCGCATCCGGATAGGGCACGGCGCGGCCGTCGCGCCATTCGGCCACGCTGTAGGCCACCTCATCGCCCCAGCGCGGGAAGTTGACGAAGATGCGCCCGGTTTCAGATACCGCCACGCTGGTGGGCATGGCGCCTTCGAAACGCGCCACCGGTTCGAGGGTGCCGATGCTGCGCTCGCTGGGCAGCAATGGGGTGCCCGCCAACGCCAGCGCGGGGGAACTGGCCAGGGCCAGGACGGCAGCCGCCAGGCTGCGGATACGGCAGTTGATCATGGTCGCGCTCTCGATGCAGGTCCGGGTGCAGCCCCGGCGTGGACGCATCTTCTGCGTCGCACGTGGCATCGGGTAGACGGTGCAACTCGGAATCAGCTTCACCGCTGGAGTGAAGATGGAGGGCTGATTGATCGCGTTGATTGAAGCAATGATCGCTGTCTATCGGCGCGACCCAGAGGTATTCGTCATTGCGTTGCATGGCCGACGATCACATGCCTTTCGCCGCTTCACAATCGCGCAGGAGGATCCGCAGCAGCTACATCTCGAACCGCTTTCGGCACCATCAACAGCTCCGCCAACCCGCGATAGATCGGTACCCTGCACACCAGCCCGGACACACCACGGGCGATCAGCACCGTCGCCAGGATCGGCAACAGCAGGTCGCCACTGTCGGTCAGCTCCAGCGAGATCACCGCCGACGTCAGGGGGGCCTGGGTAACGCCGGTCAGGTAGGCACACATGCCCAGCAGCACAAAGGCACGCGGGTCCACGCCCGGCATCAGCACTGCCAGGTTGTGGCCGAGTCCCGCGCCGACCGCCAGCGCGGGCGAGAACAGGCCGCCGGGAATGCCCGCCACATACGAGGCCAGATTGGCCAGCAGCTTCATCAACCCGAACTCGTGGCCGACCACCGCCTGGCCCTGCACCAGGCTGCGCGCCTGCTCGTAGCCGGTGCCGAACGCGCCTTCGCCGAAGACCAGGGCGAGCAGTACCACCACCAGACCACAGCCTGCGGCCAACAGCACCGGATGCCGCTGCCGCAGTTGCCCGAGCCAGCGCGGGCGGCCCGCCGCACTGGCCAGCACCGCACGCGCGAACAGGCCTCCCAGCAGGCCCGCCACCACGCCGCACAGCAGGATTGCCAGCCAGCCCTGGCCCAGCGGCAGACGCGCACTCACATGGCCGAAATAGGTGTAGTTGCCCAACAGACCGAGCGATACCACACCACCGACGATCACCGCGGTCAACAAGGTGCCGGAGAAGCGATGTTCGAAACGGCCGCTGAGCTCCTCGATGGCGAAGACGATGCCGGCCAGCGGCGTGTTGAACGCCGCCGCAATACCGGCAGCGCCACCGGCCAACAGGAAGTGCGAGAGCTCGCGGGGATCCTTGAAGCCGAACCAGCGGCCGAACAGGTACATCAGGCTGGCACCCACGTGCACGGTCGGGCCCTCGCGGCCAACGGACGCGCCACCGAGCAGCGACAACGAGGTCAGCAGCAGCTTGCCGGCTGAGACCGCAGGCGAAAGATTGGTCTTCCGGAATGGCTCATCGGGCTTGTCCAACGCAGCGATGACCTGCGGAATGCCGCTGCCCCGCGTGGGTTTCAGCACGCCGGAGGTCAGCCAGGCCAGCAGCGCGAAGATGCCCGGCGTGAGCAGCAGGGCCCACCACGGCGAGTGCGAGGTGATGCGCTGGAACAGATGGAAGGCCGCATCGCTGGCCTTGGCGAACAGGATCGCCACCAGCGCCACGGCCACGGCACCGCCCCAGAGCGCGGCGCGGCGGCGCCAGGCCTCGCTGAGGACCAGCGCGCTGATGCGGCCGCGGAGACGATGGAGATCGGTCATGGGAAAGAGTCTGCGCGCCAGCACTTCCGTTGGGCAGCGGCCACTTTGGCCGAAGCCCTTGCAGGATGCGGTGAAATGCGGCGTTTCCGCCAAGCTTGATGGGAGTGGCCACCCGTAAACCACAATAACATCATCGCGGTTGACAGCATTCATCAACCCACCCACACTGCCGCCCTCGCTCCATTCGTACCCAAGGTCCCGCCATGGCTGCTGCCATCCGCCACGACTGGCAACACGACGAACTGCAGGCGCTGTTCGATCTGCCGTTCCCAGAGCTGCTGTTTCGCGCCGCAGCGGTCCATCGCGAGCACTTCGACCCTTCGCAGGTGCAGGTGTCCACGCTGCTGTCGGTGAAGACCGGCGGCTGCCCGGAAGACTGCGCGTACTGCCCGCAGGCGCAGCGCTACAGCACCGGGGTGAACGCGCAGAAGCTGATGGAGACCGACGCGGTGCTGGCCAAGGCACGCCAGGCCAAGGCCGCCGGTGCATCGCGCTTCTGCATGGGTGCCGCATGGCGTTCGCCGAAGGATCGAGACATTCCGAAGGTCGCGGCGATGATCGCCGGGGTGAAGGCGCTGGGTCTGGAGACCTGCGCCACGCTGGGCATGCTCAGCGGCGAGCAGGCGCGTGCGCTGAAGGACGCCGGCCTGGACTACTACAACCACAACATCGACACCGCGCCGGACTACTACGATTCGATCATCCACACGCGCCAGTACCAGGACCGCCTGGATACGCTGGAACACGTGCGCGATGCCGGCCTGAAGACCTGCTGCGGCGGCATCGTCGGCATGGGCGAGACGCGCGCGCAGCGCGTCGGCCTGCTGCTGGCGCTGGCCACGCTGCCGGCGCATCCGGATTCGGTGCCGATCAACAAGCTGGTGCAGGTGGCGGGTACGCCGCTGCATGGCAGCGCCGAACTGGACCCATTCGAGTTCGTGCGCATGATCGCGGTGGCCCGCATCGCCATGCCGCGCTCGATGGTGCGGCTGTCGGCCGGGCGCGAGGCGATGAGTGACGAACTGCAGGCGCTGTGTTTCCTGGCCGGCGCCAACTCCATCTTCTACGGCGACAAGCTGCTGACCACCGGCAACCCGGAAAGCGAACGCGACCTGGCCCTGTTCGCCCGGCTCGGGCTGCAGCCGATGGCGGTGCAGGTGGATGCCGAAGGCCACGACCACGGCGGCACCGTGCACGCCGATATCAGCGCCGATGCACCCGGCTGCGGCTGCGCTCACGCCGCCTGAGACGGGCCGCAAGCAGGCGCCGCGGCAACGCGCTACCCTAGCCGCCCCGTCGACGCATTCAGCCACCATGGCCCGCCCCGACCTGACCGCCCGCCTCCACGCCCAGCGCGCTCTGCGCGATGTCCAAGGCCGTCGCCGCCCGCGACGTACGGTCACCCGTCGCGATGGCGTGCGCCTTGAGGTGGACGGCCAGTGGCTGACCGGCTTCTGCAGCAACGATTATCTGGGCCTGGCGCAGCAGTTCAGCGTGGTCAATGCGCTGCAGGACGCCGCTGCGCGCGAAGGTGCCGGTGCCGGTGCCTCGCACCTGGTCTGCGGCCACCACGCGATGCACGACGCCCTCGAACGCGAAGTGGCCGAATGGCTGGGTTACCCGCGTGCATTGCTGTTCGGCAGTGGCTTCGCCGCCAACCTGGCGGTGCAGCAGGCGCTGCTGAGCGAAGAGAACGACGTATGCGTGCAGGACAAGCTCAACCACGCCAGCCTGCTCGATGCGACGCGGCTGGCCGGTGCGCGCCTGCGCCGCTACCCGCACCTGGATGCGGAAGGCGCGATGCGCCAGCTCAAGCACGCGCCGGACGGCGCGGCGATGCTCGCCACCGACGGTGTCTTCAGCATGGATGGCGACATCGCGCCGCTGCGTGCGTTGTCGCTGGTCGCGCGCCTGCAGCAGGCGTTGTTCTACGTCGATGACGCGCATGGCGTGGGCGTGGTGGGTGATGGCCGTGGCGCCGTTGCTGCCGCCGGCCTGGGCGTGGACGACGTACCGCTGCAGCTGGTAACGCTGGGCAAGGCCTTGGGCGGTTCCGGTGCGCTGGTGCTGGGCCGCGACGATCTGATCGAGCACCTGGCCGAAACCGCGCGCCCGTACATCTACACCACCGCCGTGCCACCGGCGATGGCCGCCGCTGCACTCGAGGCGGTGCGCCTGGCGCGCCGGGACAACTGGCGCCGTTCCAAGCTGGCCGACCTGATCGCGCTGTTCCGCAGCGAAGCACGCCGCCACGGGCTGGACCTGATGGCCTCGGAAACGCCGATCCAGCCGCTGCTGTGCGGCGATGACCACAGCGCCATGGCGATGTCCAAGGCGCTGGAACAGGCCGGCTGGCTGGTCGGCGCGATCCGCCCGCCGACGGTGCCGGAAGGCAAGGCGCGCCTGCGCGTTACGCTGTCCGCACTGCATGCGCCGGAACAGGTGCGGGGCCTGGTCGAGGCCATCGCCAACGCGCGGGATCGCCTCGACCTGGCCGTACGCGAAGCCGCCCCGCCGCCGCTGCCCGCTTTTGCCTGAGTTCCGCTTCGTTGCCCATGCATATTGAAGTCACCGGCCGTGGGCCGGACCTGGTGTTGATCCACGGTTGGGCCCTGCAGGGCGGCGTGTTCGCGCCGCTGGTACAGCGGCTGGCGGACCAGTTCACCCTGCATCTGGTCGACCTGCCCGGCCATGGGCACAGCCGCGAGGACACCACGCCGCTGCGCCTGCCGTTCGTGGTCAGCGCCATTGCTGCGGCCACGCCACCGGCGGTGTGGTGCGGCTGGTCGCTGGGCGGCCTGTTAGCGTTGCACGCGGCGGCAACGCTGCCGAAGGTACGCGGCCTGGCAATGATCGCCGCCACGCCGCGTTTCGTGCGTGGCGAGGATTGGCCGCACGCGGTGGAACCGGCAGTGTTCGAGCAGTTCGGGCGCGAGCTGGCCAACGATTTCGGCGGTACCCTGGAGCGCTTCCTGGCGCTGGACGTGATGGGCTCGGCGCACGCCCGCGAGGAGCTGCGCACGCTGCGCCAGCGCCTGGTCGAGCGCGGTGCCCCCACTGAACGCGCCCTGCTGGAAGGCCTGCGCCTGCTCGAAAGCACCGACCTGCGCGGTGCACTGCCAACGCTGGGCAAACCCAGCCTGTGGATCGCCGGCCAGCGCGACCGCCTCGTGTCACCGGTCGCCATGCAGGCCGCTGCGGCGCTGACCCCGGGCGCGCAGTCACTGACCGTCGCCCACGGCGGCCATGCGCCCTTCCTCGGCCATGCCGATGAGGTGGCCGCCGCCCTGCAACACTTCGTTGCCCGCCTGTCACCGGCCGATGGCGGACAATGAGCGCCTACCGAATTCCGCAGGACTGACGCATGGATCTGGGTATCACTGGTCGCTGGGCACTGGTCTGCGGCGCAAGCAAGGGGTTGGGCCTGGGCTGCGCGCGCGCGCTGGTGCGTGAGGGCGTGAACGTGGTGGTCGTAGCGCGTGGCGAGGCTGCACTGCAGGTCGCCGCCGACGAACTGCGTGCACTGCCCGGTGCCGGTGAGGTACGCGCCGTCGCCGCCGACGTCACCACCGAGGCCGGCCGTACGGCGGCGCTGGCCGCCTGCCCGCAGGTGGACATCCTGGTCAACAACGCCGGTGGCCCACCGCCGGGTGATTTCCGCACCTTCGAGCGCGACGACTGGATTGCCGCACTGGATGCCAACATGCTGGCGCCGATCGCGCTGATTCGCGCCACCGTGGATGCAATGATCGAGCGCGGCTTCGGCCGCATCGTCAACATCACCTCGTCGGCGGTGAAGGCACCGATCGACATCCTGGCACTGTCCAACGGCGCGCGCAGCGGCCTGACCGGTTTCGTCGCCGGCCTGTCGCGCCGCACCGTGGCCCACAACGTCACGATCAACAACCTGCTGCCCGGCCAGTTCGACACCGATCGCCTGCGCGCCAACTTCGCCCACAGTGCGGGCAAGGACGGCGACGCCGCGGAAGTGGCCGAGCGCCGCCGCCAGCAGATTCCCGCCGGCCGCTTCGGCACGCCGGACGAGTTCGGCGCCGCCTGCGCCTTCCTGTGCAGTGCACAGGCCGGTTACCTCACCGGGCAGAACCTGCTGATCGACGGCGGCGCCTACCCCGGTACGTTCTAAGAGACTTTCGCAATGCCGTCCCACTTCGATGCCCGCCATGTCCGTCGCGCATTCGCGCGTGCCGCCACCAGTTACGACGCTGCCGCCGCCCTGCAGCGCGAGGTGCAGTCGCGGCTGATCGAGTCGCTGGACTACCTGGAGGCACGCAAGCCCGAGGTGGTGCTGGACATTGGCGCAGGCACCGGCCACGCCAGTGCGCTGATGAAGAAGCGCTGGCCGAAGGCGCAGGTGATCGCGCTGGACGTGGCGCTGCCGATGCTGGACCAGGCCAAGCGCCAGGCCGGCTGGTGGAAGCCGTTCCAGCGCCTGTGCGGCGATGCCAGTGCGCTGCCGCTGGCCGACAACAGCGTGGACGTGATCTTCAGCAACCTGTGCCTGCAATGGGTGGATGACCTACCGGCGGTGTTCGCCGGGTTCCGCCGCGTGCTCAAGCCGGGTGGCCTGCTGCTGTGCTCGACGTTCGGCCCGGAAACGCTGATCGAACTCAACGAAGCCTTCGCCGCCGCCGACGACCGCCCGCACGTGAGCCGCTTCGCGCAGATCGCGCAGTTCGGCGATGCACTGATGATGGCTGGCTTCCGCGACCCGGTGCTGGACCGCGATCTGTTCACCCTGACCTACGACGACCTGCCATCGCTGATGCGCGAGCTGCGCGCGATGGGCGCGACCAATGCGCGGGTAGACCGCCGCCATACCCTGACCGGGCGCGGACGTTTCGCTGCCGCCGCGGCCGCGTACGAACCGATGCGTGGCGCCGACGGCAAGCTGCCCAGCAGCTGGGAAGTGATCTACGCCCACGCCTGGGCACCGGACCCCGGTGCGCCGATCCGCGAAGGCGGGCATGACGTGGCCTCGGTGCCGGTGTCGGCAATTCCGATCCGGCGCAAGCAGACCTGACTGCCTGGTAGTGCCGGCGGCATCGCGATCTGGCAGGTTGTGCCGACCAAGGTCGGCAGCCACCCAAAGCAGGCGGCCACCGCTCAGGTATTGGCCGGCGAACTCAGCGGCGGGCGCACCAGGTCGCGGTGGAAGAAGTAGATTTCCTGCACCAGGAAGCGCCAGCTGGTATGGAAGCTGCGGAAGCGCGTGCTGGGTGTGGACGAGGCCAGCGCATCGATGCCCAGCGCCTTGCTCAGGCGCAGCGCGCGCGCCATGTGCAGCGGGTCGCTGACAATGATCACCCGGTGCAGGTTGCGCTGGTCCATCAAGCGTTTGGCTTCCACCAGGTTCTGCACGGTATTGCGCGACGCGGTCTCGATCAGGATCGCGTCATCCGGCACGCCATGCTTCAGCGCGTAGCGCCGCGCCACCTGCGATTCGGAGAAGCGCGCGCCGGTGCCACCATAGCCACCGGTGAAGATCAGCAGCGGCGCGTAGCGTGCTTCATACAGGTCCAGCCCGTGGCGGATGCGCTCCTCGAACACCGGTGACGGCTTGGCGTCATAGGCCGCGGCACCCAGCACGATGATGGCGTCGGCCTTGGCGGCCTGGTCGCGTTCACCGATCCAGACGATCCAGGCGGTCACGCCCAGCAGCCAGATCACCAGCAGCACGAACAGCCGCCACAACCAGCCCAGCAGGCCGGTGCGTTCGCGGTGCCGCCCGCGGCTCACGCCGCCTCCCAGCGCAGGGCTGGCAGGTCGACGTTGCCGCCGGACAGCACCAGGCCCACGCGCAGGCCGGCGAAGCGCTGCGGCTGCGCCAGCACCGCAGCCAGCACGGTGGCCGAAGAGGGTTCCACCACCTGCTTGAGCACCTCCCACAGCAGGCGCATCGCCACCAGCGTCGCGGCGTCATCGACCACGATCACCTCGGCACCCGCGGCGCGCAGCAACTCGAAATTGGGCGCGCCGATCAGGGTACGCAGGCCATCGCAGATGGTGTCCGGGGTAAACGCGCCATGGCGCTCGCCGGTGGCCAGCGAGCGCGCGGTGTCATCGGCACCGGCCGGCTCGGCCAGAATCAGCCGCGTGTGCGGACTGGCGTGCTGCAGGGCCAGCGCGGTACCGCTGGCCAGGCCACCGCCGCCCACCGGCACCACCAGCACATCGAACGGGCCGTCGCTGTGCAGCAGTTCCAGGGCCGCAGTGCCCTGCCCGGCCATCACCGCCGGGTCCGTATACGGATGCACCAGGGTCGCGCCGGTATCGGCCTGCACCCTGGCACAGGTGGCCTCGCGGTCGGCGATGGTCGGCGGGCAGCGCCAGAGCGTGGCGCCGTGGCGGGCGATGTTGGCCAGCTTGGCGGCCACCGCCCCTTCCGGCACCACCACATGGCAGGGGATGCCGCGGGTGCGTGCGGCCAGGGCCAGCGCGGCACCGTGGTTGCCGGAGGAATGGGTCACCACGCCAGCACTGGCGCGATCAGCATCGAGCGACCACACGGCATTGCAGGCACCGCGGAACTTGAATGCGCCGCCGCGCTGCAGGTGCTCGGCCTTGAACGCCAACTGTGCGCCGCTCATTGCATCGAGCGTGCGCGAGCGCAGCACCGGGGTCACGCTGGCATGCGAGGCGATCCTCGCAGCAGCAAGCAGGACGTCATCGGCGCGGGGGAACAGTGAATCGCTCATGACGCAAGATTAACGTATGCCCCTGCGCTGGCGACCGGGGCACAGGTCATGCCAGCATGCGGGCCTACGCCTCCATTCATCCTGGCCAGCCGAATTAAGGGCCGATTCAATGCCCGCGCACGAAGCTGGCTGCACACCCGTCCTCTGGGGGGACCCACCATGAAAATGCGCCTGTTGCTTGCCGGTGGCCTGTTGCTGGGCCTGACTGGCTGCACCACCTACGACTATGTAGGCGGTGGCCGCGGTGGCGGCTACTACCACGGCGCGCCGTCGGTGGAGTACCGCTACCCGGCCGGCTATCCCTACAACTACGGCTACCCGTACTACGGTGGCTATGGCGGCTATTACGGCGGCTATGGCAACCCGTACTACTCGCGCCCGATCTACCGTCCGCCGCACAACCACCGCCCGCCGCCGCGCCCGCCCGGCAACGGTGGCGAGAACCGGCCGCCGCCGCCGCCGCGGCCGTCGTACAACGGCGGTTCCCCGTGGCGGAACATGGATTCGATGCGCCGCCCGCCGCAGTCGAACATGCAGCCGCCGGCGCCCGCGCCGCAGGCCCGTCCGGCCCCGGCACCGAGTGCGCCGAGGATGAATGGTTCCCCCTGGCGCAACATGGATCGTGCGACGCAGCGCACAGTTGAGCGCTGAACCGTCTTGCATTTCACACGGTCTAAGCCGCAATCTACGCGGACAGTGACGGCCCGCGTCACAAAGTGACAAAAACGACACGGGCCGCCGCAAAAAGCTCTACGTCGATATCCGACAGGAACATCTGGATCCCCCCTGTTCCGGCCCTGTCGGATGTCGGCACCTCTGAAGGCAGACGGCCCCGCATTGCGGGGCCGTTTGTTTTGGGGACAGTCCAAGCGCCATTCGCGCAGGCCCGGTTTCAGTAGATCCACGCCATGCGTGGATGAAGCTCTCCCTACAGCCCCAAAAAAAACAGGGCCGGACAGTCCCCCGACTGCCGGCCCTCTGCTCCCCCATCGTGCGCCTGTACCGGCCCCTGTTCCAATTCCGGTCACGGGCGCCTTCGGCGCCAGCCACGATGGGTGCTATTGGGTTATCTGCAAAAATCCTGCCAACTTTAGGGCCGATTTCGCCGCCAACGGGCCGGCGCCGGCGTCCGGGCCCCGAATGGCGCTAAAATCGCCACCCCGGCGCCGCCCCCGGCCGCGCCTGCCCCAAGCTGAACAGCCCCCATGAACCCGTCCTTCCATCGTTACGACGTCATCGTCATCGGCGGTGGCCACGCCGGCACCGAAGCCGCGCTGGCCGCAGCCCGTACCGGCGTGCGCACCCTGCTGCTGACCCACAACATCGAAACCGTGGGCGCGATGAGCTGCAACCCGGCCATCGGCGGCATCGGCAAGGGCCATCTGGTCAAGGAAATCGACGCCCTGGGCGGTGCGATGGCGCATGCCGCCGACCGCGCCGGCATCCAGTGGCGCACGCTCAACGCATCGAAGGGCCCGGCCGTGCGCGCGACCCGCTGCCAGGCCGACCGCAACCTGTACCGCATGGCGATCCGTGCCATCGTCGAAGGCCAGGCCAACCTGACGGTGTTCCAGGCCGCGGTCGATGACCTGGTGATCGAAGGCGACGCCGTGCGCGGGGTCATCACCCAGACCGGGTTGCGCTTCGACGCCGAGGCGGTGGTGCTGACCGCCGGCACCTTCCTGGCCGGCAAGATCCACGTCGGCCCGACCCAGTACGCCGCCGGCCGCATGGGCGACCCGCCGGCCACCACACTGGCCGCGCGCCTGCGCGAGCGTCCGTTCCAGGTCGACCGCCTGAAGACCGGCACGCCGCCGCGCATCGATGGTCGCTCGCTGGATTACAGCGTGATGGACGAGCAGCCCGGCGATACGCCTCGGCCGGTGATGTCCTTCCTCGGCTCGGTGGACGAACATCCGCAGCAGGTCAGCTGCTGGATCACCCATACCACCGAGCAGACCCACCAGATCATCCGCGACGCGCTGCACCGCTCGCCGCTGTACAGCGGCCAGATCGAAGGCATCGGCCCGCGCTACTGCCCCTCCATCGAAGACAAGGTGGTGCGCTTCGCCGAGAAGGCCAGCCACCAGATCTTCGTCGAACCCGAAGGCCTGGGCATCGTCGAGATCTACCCCAACGGCATTTCCACCTCGCTGCCGTTCGACGTGCAGCTGGAGATGGTGCGCAGCATCCGCGGTTTCGGGAACGCGCACATCACCCGCCCCGGCTATGCGATCGAGTACGACTTCTTCGACCCGCGCGGGCTGAAGGCCTCGCTGGAAACCAAGCTGGTCAACGGCCTTTTCTTCGCCGGCCAGATCAACGGCACCACCGGCTATGAAGAAGCCGCCGCGCAGGGCCTGCTGGCCGGCCTCAACGCCGCACGCCAGGTGCGTGGGCTGGACGGCTGGTGCCCGCGCCGCGACGAGGCGTACCTGGGCGTGCTGGTGGATGACCTGATCACCCACGGCACCAACGAGCCGTACCGCATGTTCACCAGCCGCGCCGAGTACCGCCTGCAGCTGCGCGAGGACAATGCCGACCAGCGCCTGACCCCGGCCGGCCGAGAGATGGGCCTGGTCGATGACCGCCGCTGGAACGCGTTCGAGACCAAGCAGGCTGCGGTGGCCGCCGAGCGCGCGCGCCTGGGTGCGCTGTGGGCGACCCCGGCCAATGCGCTGGGACGTGAAGTGCAGGACACGCTGGGCGTGGCGGTCAGCCGCGAAACCAATGTGCTGGACCTGATCAAGCGCCCCGAGCTGGATTACGCGCAGCTGATGCAGGTGCCTTCGCTGGGCCCGGCGGTAGCCGACGGCAAGGTGGCCGAACAGGTGGAGATCGGCGTGAAGTACGCCGGCTACCTGGATCGCCAGCGCGAGGAAATCGAGCGCCAGCAGCGGCATGAGGCCACGCCGATCGCCGAGGCGTTCGACTACGCGACCGTGCGCGGGCTGTCGGCCGAAGCGCTGCAGAAACTGGAGCGCGTGCGCCCGCAGACCATCGGCCAGGCGCAGCGGATTCCCGGCATGACCCCGGCGGCGATCTCGCTGCTGCTGGTGCACCTGGAGCGGGCGCGCCGCAGCCGCGTGGCGTAACGCGCCGCTGCGCTCGCCGGGCATGGCCCGGCGCTACCGTGCATTGGCGGGGATTCATCCACGCATGGCGTGGATCTACTGCCGCCCGCCCTGGTAGATCCACGCCATGCGTGGATGAAGGCCTCCGTGCCGACCAAGGTCGGCAGCTACCGGAACGAACGCGCTATCGTGCGTCCGCGCCGCCGCCCAATACCTTGAACAACGTCACCCGGTTGCCCGCTTCCTGCTGCTGCAGCGAGATCAGGTCCTGCTGCGCGGCATACAGGCTGCGCTGTGCATCCAGCGACTGCAGGTAGCCATCCAGCCCGGTGCGGTAACGTGCATCGGCCAGCGTGTAGCTGCGCTGGCTGGCGGCGACCAGCGCGCGCTGCGCGTCCATCTGCGCGGTCAGGTGGTCACGCGTGGCCAGCGCATCGGCCACTTCGCTGAAGGCCTGCTGGATCGCCTTCTCGTACTGCGCGATGCCGATGTCCTTGCCGATCTTCGAGGCATCCAGCGATGCCTTCAGTGCGCCGGCATGGAAGATCGGCGCGGTGATGCTGGGCGCGAACGACCAGCCACGGGTGCCGGCCGAGAACAGCGTCGACAACGCGGTGGAGCTGTGGCCGTAGTTGGCAGTCAATGTCAGCGTCGGGAAGAATGCAGCGCGCGCGGCACCGACATCGGCGTTGGCGGCCTGCAACGCATGCTCAGCGGACAGCACATCCGGGCGCTGCAGCAGCACGCTTGAAGGAAGATTGGCAGGCAGCGGCGCCAGTGCCACGCTGCCCTCCAGCACCTGCGCGGTCGGCAGCAGTGCCGGATCCAGCGGCGACCCCACCAACAGCTGCAATGCATCGCGATCCTGCGCCTGCTGTGTCTGCAGCTTGGCGAGCGCGCCGCGCGCGGCTTCCACGCTGGTCTGTACCTGCGACAGATCCAGCCCCGAGGCGAGCCCCTGCGCATGGCGGGCCTCGGTGCGCTGCAGGGTCTGCTGCTGGCTGTCCAGGGTCTGTTGCGTGAATGCCAGCGACTGCCCATCGGCCGCCAGCGCCAGCCACGCCGTCGCCACTTCGGCGACCAGGCTGGTGCGCGCCGCACGCTGGTTCTCGGCACTGGCCAACCAGTTCTGCAGGGCCTCGTTCTTCAGGCTGCGGATGCGTCCGAACAGATCCAGTTCCCAGCTGCTGATGCCGACCTGCACGGCATCGGATTCGGTTACCTGGGTGGCCCCGGCTTCACTGTTCGCATCGCTCACGCGCGAGCGGGTGACGCTGCCACTGGCATCCACCGACGGCAGCAGCGCCGCACGCTGGATACGGTACTGCGCGCGTTCCTTCTCCACCTGCAGCACGGCCACGCGCAGGTCGCGGTTGTTCTGCAGCGCCAGCGCGATCACCTGCTGCAGGCGCGGTTCGAGGAACACCTCGCGCCATGCCGGCATCGCCAGCGCAGGATCAGCCTCGCCCGTTGCCGCGTTGCCGAACTGCCCCGGCACCGGGGCCTCGGGCCTCTGGTAGTGCGGCGCCATGCTCACGCAGCCGCCCAGCGCGGTGGTCATCGTTGCGGCCGCCAGGGCGCGCATCAGCATCGGCTTCATGGACGTGCCTCCGGGGCAGTGGCGTGAGTCGCTGCGCGCCCCGGGAACAGGCGGCGCACCAGCAGGTAGAACAGCGGCACGAAGAACATGCCCAGCACCATCGAGGCGACCGTGCCGCCGGCCACGCCGGTACCCAGCGATCGGCGCGCGGCTGAACCGGCACCGGTGGCGAACACCAGCGGCAGCACGCCCATCAGGAACGCCAGCGAGGTCATCACGATCGGCCGCAGCCGCAGGTAGACCGCCTGCAGGATCGCCTCGCGGGTGCTCTTGCCCTGGTGTTCGAGGATGCGCGCGAACTCGACGATCAGGATGCCGTTCTTGGCCGCCAGGCCAATCGTGGTCAGCAGGCCGACCTGGAAGTACACGTCGTTGTTGAGGCCACGCAGGTTCATCATCAGCACCGCGCCGAACACGCCCACAGGCACGGCCAGCATCACCGCGAACGGCACCGCCCAGCTTTCATACAGCGCGGCCAGGCACAGGAACACGAACAGCAGCGAGATGGCGTACAGCATCGGTGCCTGGTTGCCCGACAGCTGTTCCTGGTAGGCCATGTCCGACCAGGCGTGGCTGAAGCCCTCCGGCAGCGTATCGGCCAGGCGCGCGATCTCGGCCATCGCCTCACCGGAGCTGACGCCGGGCGCCGGCTGGCCGGTGATCTCCATCGCCGAGATGCCGTTGTAGCGTTGCAGCGCGGCCGGTGCGCTGGACCAGTGCGCGCTGACCAGCGATGACAGCGGCACCATCTGTCCGGCCTGGTTGCGCACGCTCCAGCGCTCGATGTCCTGCGGCTGCATGCGCGCTTCGGCGGTGCCCTGGATGAAGACCTTCTTGATGCGGCCCTTGTAGATGAAGTTGTTGACGAAGTCGCCGCCCAGCGCCGCGTTCAAGGTGTCATTGATGTCCTGTGGATTCACGCCCATCGCCTGCGCCTTGGCGTCGTCCACCTTCACCGCATACACCGGTGCATCTTCCAGGCTGGCATAGCGCACGTTGACCAGCTTCGGATCCTTGGCAGCTTCCTTCAGCAGGGTGTTGCGCGCGGCCACGGCGGCGGCATGGCCGGCACCGCCTTCGTCCTGCAGTTCCAGGGTGAATCCGCCCGCATCACCCAGGCCGAGGATGGCCGGCGGCGAGGTGATGAACACCTGCGCATCGGGCACGCTGGCCATGGCCTTGGTCAACCGCGCGGCGATGGTATCGGCATCATCCTTGCGGTCATCCCAGTCCTTCAGGCGGATGAAGGCCTGGCCGACGTTCTGGCCGCTGCCGGTCACGCTGAAGCCGGCGGTGGCCTGGATCGACAGCACACTGTCGTCTTTCACCGCGGCGGCACTCAGACGATCCATCACCGCGCGGGTCTGCTCCAGGGTGGAGCCGGCCGGCAGCTTCACCAGTGCATTGAGCATGCCCTGGTCCTCGTCGGGCAGGAACGCGCCCGGCAGGTGCCACAGCAGCAGGCCGGTGACCACGCTCAGCACCAGGTAGAACACCACCCCCAGCGTGCGCCGGCCGAGGAAGCCATCCACCCGACGACGCAGGCCGTTGGAGGTGCGCTCGAAACGGTGGTTGAACCAGATGAAGAACTTGCCCAGCAGGCTCGGCTCGCCGCCGTGGTCGCCATGCGGATGGCCGCCCTTGGGAATCTGGTGCAGGATGCTGCCGCACAGCGCCGGGGTGATGGTCATCGCCACCAGCACCGACAGGATCATCGCTGCAGCAATCGTCACCGAGAACTGGCGGTAGATCACGCCGGTGACACCACTGAAGAACGCCATCGGCAGGAACACCGCGGTCAGCACCAGCACGATGCCGACCAGCGCGCCGGTGATCTGGCCCATGGCCTTCAGCGTGGCCGGCTTCGGCGCCAGCCCTTCGAAGGTCATCACCCGTTCCACGTTCTCCACCACCACGATGGCATCGTCCACCAGCAGGCCGATGGCCAATACCAGCGCGAACATGGTCAGCGTGTTGATCGAATAGCCGAACGCGGCCAGCACGCCGAACGTGCCCAGCAGCACCACCGGCACCGCGATGGTCGGGATCAGGGTGGCGCGCCAGTTCTGCAGGAACAGGTACATCACCAGCACCACCAGGATGATCGCCTCGACCAGGGTGATCATCACTTCCTTCAGCGAGATGGTCACGAACGGCGTGGTGGTGAACGCCACGTGGGCGGTGTAGCCATGCGGCCAGTACTTCTGCAGCTGCTGAAGCCGCGCATCGATGGCCTTGGACACGGCGATCGCGTTCGCACCGGCATTGAGTTCAATGCCCAGCGAGGCCGACGGCTTGCCGTTGAAGGTGCTGATGCTGTCGTAGCTCTCCGGGCCCAGGCCGATCGTCGCCACGTCGCCCAGATGCACCACGCTGCCGTTGGCATCGGCCTTCAGCACCACCTGCGCGAACTGTTCGGGCGTGTGCAGGCGGCTGCGCGCGGTCACCGTGGCGTCGAGCTGCTGGCCCTTCAGCGCCGGCTGGCCGCCGAGTTCACCGGCCGAGACGTCGGTGTTCTGTGCCTGCAGCGCGGTCTCGATGTCCGACGGCATCAGCGCGTACTGGCGCATCTTCTCCGGGTCCAGCCAGATGCGCATGGCGTACTCCTGGCCGATCGGCTGGATGTTGCCGACACCACTGACGCGGCTGATCTGGTCATCGATGCGCGCTTCCATGAAGTTGGCGACATCGAAGTTGTCCATGCTGCCGTCTTCGCTGGTGAACGACAGCACCTCGAAGATCGAACCACTGGACTTGGTGATGGTCAGGCCGTTCTGCTGCACCGCCTGCGGCAGCGTGGCCATGGCGGCCTGCAGCTGGTTCTGCACCTGCACCTGCGCGGTGTCCGGGTTGGTGCCGGTGGCGAACACCAGGTTGACCTGCGCCGAGCCGTCGGAGGCGCTGGTGGAGGTCATGTACATCAGGTGGTCCAGGCTCTGCTGGGACTGCTCGATGACCTGGGTGACCGCGTTTTCCACGGTCTGCGACGAGGCGCCGGTGTAGGTGGCGCGGATGGTGATGGTGGGCGGGGCGATCTGCGGATAGCGGTCCACCGGCAGGATCAGGATCGCAAGCAGGCCGAGCAGGCTGACCGCAATGGCGATCACCCAGGCGAAGATCGGCCGGTCGATGAAGAAACGAACCATGCGCGGCAGGCCTCAGTGCGACTTTTCGTCGGTGTTGCCGTTCGGGTCGATCGCCGGCATCGCCGCCAGCTGCGCCGTCGTGGCCGCCACCGCCTTCACCTGCTGGCCCAGTGATACCGCACTGCCGTTGCTGACGATCACCCGTTCGCCGGACTTGAGACCATCGGTGATCTGCCACTGGTTGCCGACCACCTGGCCGATGCTGACCCGGCGCTCGACCACATGATCCTTGGCATCGAGCAGGCGCAGCAGCGGCTCGCCGCGTTCGTTGCGCACCACCGCCTTCTGCGGCACCAGCAGCGCGCGCGCGTCGGTGGCCATCGGCAGCACCGCCTTCAGGTACATGCCGGGCAGCAGCAGGCCCTCCGGGTTCGGGATGACCGCACGCAGCACCACATTGCCGGTGCCCGGATCCACCGCGCTGCCGACGAACTCCAGGGTGCCCTCATGCGCATAGGTGCTGCCGTCCTCCAGCAGCACCTTCACCTGTGCCTTGCCATCGATGGCCTTCACCAGGCCCGCATCGAGCTGCTTGCGCAGCGCCAGCATCTGCGTGCTGGACTGGGTGACATCCAGGTACACCGGGTCCAGCCGCTGGATGGTGGCCAGCGCGGCGTCCTGCCCGGCCGCGACCAGCGCACCCGCGGTCACGCTGGAGGTGCCGATGCGACCGTCGATGGGCGCGGTCACCCGCGTGTAGTCGAGGTTGATGCGGGCGGCCTGCAATGCAGCGCGCGCGGCGATCACGTTGGCCTGCGCCTGCTTCAACGCCGAGGTGGCGTCGTCGGCATCCTGCTTGCTGGCCGCATCCATGTTCACCAGCGCGCGGGTGCGCTCGGCCTTCGGCTGGGCCGACAGCACGGTGGCCTCGGCCTGCGCCAGCTGGCCGCGGGCGGTATCGAAGGCCGCCTGGTATGGCGCCGGATCGACCTGGTACAGCAGCTGCCCTGCCTTGACCTGTTGGCCTTCGGTGAACAACCGCTGGCGGATCAGGCCGCCGATCTGCGGCCGCACCTCGGAGATCTCGAACGGCACGGCGCGGCCGGGCAGGGTCTGCTGTAGTGCCAGCGGCCGCGCGCTGGCCGTGATGACGCCCACTTCGGGCATGGCCGGTGCTTCAGTCCTGCCCGCCGAACAGGCCGCCAGGGCCAGCAGCAGGGGCAGCAGCAGGGGACGCGGGGAACGGGACAGCGGGCGCAGGAGGGACATGGGGGGCGTAGGGGCCTTGCGTAGACCCGTGCACGCTGCCGTGGAACTGTGCAGAGAATATGGAGATTGTGCGACCGGCTCAGCTGGCGCTTGCTTTCGGCGCCGCATGCGCCGCTAATGGCCTCCGCGATGGCGAAGATTCGACTCAAATTCGGCCTGACCGCGAAGACCTTCCTCGCGATCTTCACCGCCTGCCTGCTGGTGCTGGCAGTGAACGGTATTGCCAGCCGCGTGGCCTTCCAGACCGGCTTCCTGGACTACCTCAACGACCAGGGCGACCTGCGCATGCAGCGGCTGATGCCCCACCTGCAGCGCGAGTACCGCGAGCACGGTGGCTGGGAGCATCTGCACGGTGATGGCGACCGCTGGGCGCGGCTGCTGCGCCCGGACCTGGCCCATGGGCACGAAGGACCGGTGCCGCCGCTGTCCGACCAGACCGGCGTGCCGTCGCGTCTGGGCCTGTTCGATGCACGGCACCGCTTCGTGGCCGGCAACCCCGACGCCACCAGCGATGACGAGCCGCATGCGGTGCAGGTGGACGGGCAGACCGTCGGTTGGCTGGGCATGGTGCCGTTCCAGACCGTCATCGCCACCAACGACCTGAATTTCTACAACACCCAGGTGCGCGCCTGGTGGGTGATCGGCATTTCGCTGCTGCTGGTGACGGTGCTGCTGGCCTGGCTGGTGTCGCGCGCGCTGCGCCAGCGCCTGGCCAAGCTGGCCGCGGCCACCCACCGGTTGGCCGCCGGTGACTACGGCACCCGCATCGAGCGAACCAGCGACGATGAGCTGGACGCACTGGTCAACGACTTCAACCGGATGGCGCAGGCGCTGGACGATACCGAGCGCAACCGCCGCGCCTTCATCGCCGACATCTCGCACGAACTGCGCACGCCACTGGCGGTGGTCCGCGCCGAGCTGGAGGCGATCGAAGATGGCATCCGTCCGCTGGACCGCGCCAACCTGGTGGGCCTGCAGGGCGAGATCCGCCAGCTGGGCAAGCTGATCGACGACCTGCACGACCTGTCGATGACCCAGTCCGGCGGCCTGGCGTACCGTTTCGCGCCACTGGACCTGGCGGCGCTGCTGCGCAGCGAACTCAACGGCATGCGCGTGCGCTTCGCCAATGCAGGCCTGGCGCTGGAAGAAGATCTGCCCGCCACGCCGTTGCAGGTGTCCGGTGACGAACGGCGCCTGCAGCAGGTGCTGGCCAACCTGCTGGAGAATGCACTGCGCTACACCCACGCCGGTGGCCGCGTACTCGTGCAGGCAGCGCACGTGCCTGCCGGCGTGCAGCTGATCGTGGAAGACACCGCGCCGGGCGTGCCTGCCGACAAGTGCGCGCTGCTGTTCGAACGCTTCTACCGCGTGGAAAGTTCGCGCAACCGCGCCAGTGGTGGCAGCGGGCTGGGCCTGGCCATCAGCCACAACATCATCCTCGCCCACCACGGCGTCATCCACGCCGAGCCCTCGCCACTGGGCGGGCTGCGCGTGGTCATCACCCTGCCGGAGCCTGCATGAGCACGTCGCCCGCCATGTGCGCGAAGATCCTGATCGTCGAGGACGAGCCACGCCTGGCCTCGGTACTGCGCGACTACCTGGCCGCTGCCGGCATGGCCAGCGAGTGGGTGGACGACGGTGGCCAGGTGATCGACGCGTTCGCGCGCTACCAGCCCGACCTGGTGCTGCTGGACCTGATGCTGCCGCAGCGCGACGGCGTGGACCTGTGCCGCGAACTGCGCGCCAGCAGCGATGTGCCGGTGATCATGGTCACGGCACGGGTGGAAGAGATCGACCGCCTGCTGGGCCTGGAGATCGGTGCCGACGACTACATCTGCAAGCCGTTCAGTCCGCGCGAAGTGGTCGCTCGGGTAGTGGCGGTGCTGCGCCGCTACCGCCCAGACCCCGGTGCGCGTGCCAACGGCGGCCTGCACATCGACGAGCCGGCCGCACGCGCCACCTGGAACGGCAAGGGCCTGGACCTGACTCCGGTGGAATACCGCCTGCTGCGCACGCTGCTGGCCACGCCAGGCCGGATCTGGGCGCGCGATGAACTGCTCGACCGGCTGTACCTGGACCATCGCGTGGTGGTCGACCGCACCGTCGACAGCCATGTGCGCAACCTGCGCCGCAAGCTGGCCGACGCCGGCATGGAAGGCGAGCCGATCCGTTCGGTGTACGGCATGGGCTACAGCTACGAACCCTGAGCTCCCTGTAGAGCCGAGCCCATGCTCGGCTGCGTAGGGAGCCGAGCATGGGCTCGGCTCTACAACGCACCACGCAGGTATCATCGTCGCGAACGCCCTGATTTCCGGAGATGCCGATGAACCCGCTGCGCCCCTTTCGCGACAAGATGCCCGTCCTCGGCGAGCGTGTGTACATCGACCCGGCCTGCACCGTCATCGGTGATGTGGAACTGGGCGACGACGTGTCGGTGTGGCCGGGCACGGTCATCCGCGGCGATGTCAATTACGTGCGCATCGGTGCGCGCACCAACGTGCAGGACGGCACCATCATCCATGTCAGCCACCACAGCCCGTACAACAAGGCCGGCTACCCGACCCTGATCGGCGAGGGCGTGACCGTCGGCCACGGCTGCATCATCCATGCCTGCACCATCGGCGATTACAGCCTGATCGGCATGGGCGCCTGCATCCTCGACGGTGCCCGCGTGGAGCGCCATGGCTTCGTCGGTGCCGGCGCGGTGATCGGCCCCGGCAAGGTGGTGGGCGAAGGCGAGCTGTGGGTCGGCAACCCGGCCCGGCCGGCGCGCACGCTGAGCGACAAGGAAATCGAGTCGCTGCACTATTCGGCCGACCACTACGTGCGGCTGAAGGACGAATACCGGGGCTGAGCAGCCAACGCCGCCACGCGGCTCTGCTAAAGTCTGGGCCCGACCAGGACCTGTCGAGACCCCCCATGCCTGTGGTTGCCAGCCGGAGAGGACTCCGGTGCCCGCAACGAAGGCCATCGCGCTGATGGCCGCACCGATGCTCGATACCTACCGTGAGGTGGTGACGCCGGAGGGTGTGCTGCTTCAGTTGCCAGTAGCCGGACCGCTGCCGCGGGCCATGGCCTGGCTGGTCGATCTTGGTGTGCGCATCGCGGCACTGGTGCTGATGGCGATTCCGCTGGCGGTGCTGGACGAATTCGGCTCCGGCCTCAACCTGGTGCTGATGTTCCTGGTCTACTGGGTCTACCCGATCGTGTGCGAGGCGCTGTGGGGCCGCACCCTGGGCAAGCGCGCGCTGGGCCTGCGCGTGCTGTCCCGCGATGGCGCGCCCGTGGGCTGGATGGCGGCGATCACCCGCAACCTGCTGCGTACGGTGGACATGCTGCCGTTCGGCTATGCACTGGGCCTGGTCAGCAGCCTGTTCGATCCGCACGGCCGCCGCCTCGGCGACCTGGTGGCCGGCACCGTGGTGGTGCACGCGCCTGTCCTGTACCTGCCGCCGCCACCTACCATCGACAGCGTGCTGGCCCCGCCGCAGCCGCTGCGGCCGGAGGAACAGGCCGCGCTGATGGCCTTCGCCGAGCGCGCCCCGCGTCTGTCCGCGCCCCGCCAGCAGGAGTTGGCCGGCATCGCCGAACCCCTGACCGGCAGCCTGGGCCAGATCGGTGTGCTGCGCCTGTATGCGATGGCCAACTGGCTGCTGGGGCGGCGATGAAACAGGAACAGTTCGTCGCCCGTTACCAGCAGGAATGGCAGGACCTGGAACAGTGGCTGCTGCTGCGTGCCGGCGCCTCGCGCCGTGCGCGCCGCAAGGCCAGCGGCCTGGCACTGGACGATGCCACCGTCCCGCAACGCTATCGGCGCCTGTGCCAGCAGCTGGCGCTGGCCCGCGAGCGCGGTTACAGCCCGCAGCTGGTCCAGCGCCTGCAGCAGCTGATGCAGCAGGGCCACAGCATGCTGTACCGCACACGGCCGACGCGCTGGCGCGCCGCGCTGGAATTCCTGGTGGCCGACTTCCCGCTGCTCGTGCGCAGCCAGGCACGCAGCATGTGGGTAGCGCTGGCGATGTTCGCGCTGCCGGCAATCGCCTGCTTCGTGCTTGCACAGGTCTACCCGGACCTGATCCACACGCTGATGGACAACCGCCAGATCGCCGCGATGGAGCGCATGTACGACCCTGCCGCCGAACGACTGGGCCGCGACAGCGGCACCGACTGGATGATGTTCGGCCACTACATCCTCAACAACATCAGCATTGCCCTGCGCACGTTCGCCAGCGGCCTGCTGGCGGGGCTGGGCACGCTGCTGGTGCTGCTGTTCAACGGCGTCACCATCGGGGCGGTGGCCGGCCACCTGCAGCACATCGGGCACGGTGGACCGTTCTGGCGCTTCGTGGTCGGCCACGGCGCCTTCGAGCTGACCGCGATCGTGATCGCCGGCGGTGCCGGCCTGCAGCTGGGCATGAAACTGCTGGCACCGGGCCGGCGCAGCCGCCTGGATGCGCTGGTCGACGGTGGACGCATCGGTGCCCGGCTGTGCCTGGGCGTGGCGTTCATGCTGCTGGTCGCGGCCTTCATCGAAGCGTTCTGGTCGTCGATCGCCGAAGTCCCCGCATGGATCAAGTTCAGCGTCGCCGGAGTGCTCTGGGCCGGCGTGCTGCTGTGGCTGTGGCGTGGCGGGCGTGGAAGCGGCCATGCGCATTGACCGCCTTGACGTGGTGCTGCGTGCACGCAGCGGCTGGGAGGCGATGGAGCTGGGCAGTGCCCTCGCCCGCCGCCATGCGCGCGCCGTGTGGGGCAGCTGGCTGCTGGCCAGTGCTCCGTTGTTCGTGATCTTCAACGCGCTGGGATGGTGGCTGGATGCCTTCGGCTGGGCCTGGCTGGCGATGTGGTGGTGCAAGCCACTGTTCGAGCGTGCGCCGCTGTATGTGCTGTCACGCGGCATCTTCGGCGAACCGGTCAGCACGCTTTCGGCGCTGCGTGCGCAGCGCCACTGGGGCAACTCCGGTTTCTGGGGCTACCTGGGCTGGCGTCGTTTCAGCGTGCTGCGCAGCCTGTGTCTGCCGGTGAACCTGCTGGAAGGCAACGCACCGGGCCAGCGCGGTCCACGCCGCCGTGCGGTGGCGGCCGGCGCCGCAGGTGCGGCGACAGTGCTGACCGTGACCTGCATGGCGTTCGAAGCGGTGCTGGTGTCCGGTGCCATCGGTGCAGTGTTCATGTTCATGCCACTGGACCTGATGTCCGAATCCTGGCGTGCGGCGTGGGAAATGATCGGCAAGGACACGCCGGCCTGGGCACGTTTCGGTTTCAATCTGGCCTGCTGGCTGGCCTCGGCGCTGATCGGCCCGTTCTTCGTCGGTGCGGGCTTTGGCCTGTACTTGAACCGGCGTACGCAGATGGAAGCCTGGGACGTCGAAATCGCCCTGCGCCGCCTGCGCGATCGCCTGCTGCCGGTGGCGTCGACGCTGGCCCTGCTGCTGTGCCTGGCACTGCCGCTGGTCTCCGCCCCGGTGCACGCGCAGGACGCAGATGCCGAGCCTGAACGCGCCATGGGCAAACCCAGCGACAGCGGCATTGCCTCCGAAGAGCACGACGAAGAACCGACCATCGACCCGGCCAACACGCCGGCCACCATCTTCGGTGGCACGCCGGTGGACACCGCCGGTTTCCGCCAGGCGGTGAATCGCGCCTACGAGGATCCGCTGCAGCGCCCGACCCGCCAGGTCACCCGCTGGAAGCCGATCGAACAGGCCGGGGAAAAAAAGAAGGACGACAAGCAGCTGCAGAGTGACAGCAGCCCCCGGGGCGAACGCAAGGCGCGCAAGGAGGGCATCGCCTGGCTGGCACGGTTGGCCGAGTGGGGCCTGTGGGGACTGCTGGGCGTCCTGCTGCTGGTGCTGCTGCTGACGGCGCGGATGTGGTTGCCCTGGCTGCGCGGCAGCGGCCGGCGCAAGGCCGATGCACCACCGCAGGTGATGGAGGAACAGGTGGAACTGCCCCTGGTGCTGCCGCCGGACGTGGCCACCCAGGCCGGCCTGCTCTGGGACCAGGGGCGCCCACGCCAGGCGCTGGCCCTGCTCTACCGTGCCAGCGTGCGCACCGTGGGCGAGCGCAGCGGCATCGCGCTTCCGCCGGGCGCCACCGAAGCACAATGCCTGCGCGCATCGCGACGCATGCCTGACGCCATCGACCGTGACCTGTTCGCGCGCATCGTTCGCATGTGGCAGTACGCGGCTTACGGTGGCCGCCTGCCCAGCCGCAGCGATTTCGACGCACTGGCCGCAACGCTGCGCCAGCAGTACGGGTGGCAGGCATGAGCCCGCGCCTGTTCTGGTCGTTGCTGCTGGGCGTGCTGGTGCTGTTCGGCGTGCCGCTGACCATCCTCTACCTGCGCACGCATGAGCGCGTGACCGAGACCATCCGGCTGCCACCGCAGGGCGAGGCGGCCTACAACCCGCTGTACGTGCTCGGCCAGGCCCTGCGTGCCGACGGCATCGACGTGCATTCACTGCCCCGGCTGGACCTGCAGCAGATGACGCTGGGGCCGCACGATACGGTGGTGCTGCTGCAGGACAGCAGCGAACTGCCGCCGCCCGTCGCCAATGCCCTGCTGGATTGGGTCGAGGATGGTGGACACCTGCTGGTACGCACGCCGCCACCGGCCGAGGACGACGCCAGCAGCTCGCAGGGTCCGTTGCTGGACCGGCTGGGCGTGGACAGCCTGTTCCAGCGCAGCGAGTGCCAGCCTTTCCATGTCGATGATGATCCGGGCCACGTTGAATTCTGCGGTGGCCGCCGCTTTACCCTGGGCTTTGCGGCCAGCGCGCAGGCCGAACGCCGTTGGGGCGGTGATCGCGATCTCGTGTACGCACGCCTGCGCCATGGCCAGGGCAAGGTGAGCGTGCTGGCCGACATGGACTTCATGCGCAGCGAGGTGGATTCACCGGCAGCGCGCCTGGCCTCGGCCGGCGGCAACGCCAGCGATGGCCTGCACGATGCTTCGCACCGCGACCTGACCCGCTATCTGCTCGACCCGAACTACGGCAAGGGTACGGTCTGGCTGATCTACGCCAGCCGCCCGCCATCGTTGTGGGCACGCATCTTCTACCAGGGCTGGCCACTGTGGGCGCCACTGCTGCTGGCCCTGCTGGGTTGGCTGTGGAGCCGCTCGCAGCGCTTCGGCAGCCTGCAACCGTCGCCGGTGCTGGAACGCCGCTCGCTGCTGGAGCACGTGCGCGCCAGTGGCGAACTGCTGCTGCGTTTCGGCCACGGTATGCGCCTGTACGACGCCGTGCTCGCCCTGTTCCTGCATCGCCTGCGCCTGCGCGCGCCGGTTGCCGCCGCGCTCGATGGCGCACCGCGTGAGCAGGCCATCGCCGCACTGCTGAAGTGGCCACAAAGCCGCGTCGCCAGCGCGCTCACACCGCCTCCGCCGCACGATTCCTCCGCCCTGCGCGAGCGCATCCGCTTGCTGCTCCAGATGAGATCCCTGCTATGACCGAAGTCCCCGAGCTGCCGGCGGCCGCCGATGCCCGCCTGATCGAACGCGTCGATGCCATCCGCGAGGCCGTCGGCCGCGCTTTCATCGGCCAGGCCGACGTGCTGGACCAGATTCTGGTGGCCCTGCTGGCAGGTGGCCACGTGCTGATCGAGGGCGTGCCCGGGCTGGGCAAGACCCTGCTGGTGCGCGCGCTGGCGCAGGCGATGGAGCTGGACTATGGGCGCGTGCAGTTCACCCCCGACCTGATGCCCAGCGACGTCAGCGGGCACGCCGTGTACGACCCGAAGAGCGAGAGCTTCAAGATCCGCCGCGGCCCGGTGTTCACCAACCTGCTGCTGGCCGATGAGATCAACCGCGCGCCGGCCAAGACCCAGTCGGCGCTGCTGGAAGTGATGCAGGAAGGCCAGGTGACCATTGAAGGCAAGGCCTTCACCCTGGCGCCACCGTTCATGGCGCTGGCCACGCAGAACCCGCTGGAACAGGAAGGCACCTACCCGCTGCCGGAAGCGCAGCTGGACCGCTTCCTGCTGAAAGTGCTGATCGACTACCCGCAGCTGGAGGACGAGAAGCGCATGGTGACCGCGATCACCAGCGGCCGCTCCGCCAGCGATTTCGACCTGAGCCAGGTACCGCGCGTGCTCGGTGCCGGTGAACTGGTGGAGCTGCAGCGCGCCACCGCGGCGATCAACGTGGATGACGAAGTGATCGACTACGCGGTGCGGATCGTGGCCGCTACCCGGCAGTGGCCGGGCATCGCAGTCGGTGCCGGCCCGCGTGGCAGCATCGCGCTGGTACGTGCATCGCGCGCACAGGCGGTGCTGGCCGGCCGTGACTTCGTCACCCCCGACGACGTGCGCGACATCGCGCGCCCTGCGCTGCGCCATCGCATCGCGCTGGTCCCGGAGCTGCAGATCGAAGGCCAGGATGCCGACGACGTGCTGGGTGCGCTGCTGGCCAAGGTGGAAGCACCGCGCCGATGAGGCCTGCCCCGCTGCTGCTGGCGCTGTTGCTGGCCTGGGCCGTCCTGGGCGGCCTGGTGCTGGGCGGCCTGCTGCCACGCTGGAGTTGGGCGCTGGCTGCGGTGGCGATTGCCGTGCCGGCGTTGATGGATCTGTGGCGGCAGTCACGGCGTCCATCGCCGCAGGTGCAGCGCGAACTGCCCGAAGCGCTGGCCCTGGGTGTGCGCCGCGAGGCCGCGCTGCGCCTGCAGGCGGACGCAGCGATGACGGTGCAGGTGTTCGACCTGGTCCCCGGCGGCTGGCCGCTGGAATCGCTACCGCAGCGCGTGCGCCTGCAGCCCGGCAGCGCCTCCACCCTGCACTACCACCTGCAGCCGCTGCAGCGTGGGCGCTTCCGCTTCGACGGTGTGCATCTGCGCATGCGCTCGCCATGGCGGCTGTGGTGGCAGCAACGCACCCTGCCACCGGCGCTGGACGTACGGGTCTATCCGAACTTCGTGCCGCTCACCCGCTTCGCGCTGTTCAGCGCCGACCAGGCATCGCGCCTGGTGGGTGCGCACGTGAAGCGTCGCCGTGGTGAAGGCACCGACTTCCACCAGATGCGCGAATACCGCGTGGGCGACAGCCTGCGCCAGCTCGACTGGAAGGCCACCGCACGGGCGCGCAAGCTGGTCTCGCGCGAGTACCAGGACGAGAAGAACCAGCAGCTGCTGCTGATGCTCGACAGTGGGCGGCGCATGCTGGCCAGCGAAGGCGGTCTCTCGCATTTCGACCACGCCTTGAACGCCTCGCTGGTGGTGGCGTACCTGGCATTGCGCCAGGGCGATGCCGCCGGCCTGTTCGCTGCCGGTGGCGAGCGCCGCTGGGTGGCGCCGCAGCGTGGCATGGGCACGGTCGAGCACCTGCTGCGTGCCAGCTACGACCTGCAGCCGCGCGCGGTGGCCACCGATTACCTGGCCGCCGCCACCGAGGTGTCGCTGCGCCAGCGCCGGCGCGCACTGGTGATGCTGGTCAGCAACGTGCGCGACGAAGACATCGAGGATCTGCTGGCGGCGGTGCGCCTGCTGCAGAAACGCCATCTGGTGTGCGTGGCCAGCCTGCGCGAGCGCGAGCTGGACGGCGCACTGGAGGGCGACGTGCAGACGCTGGAGGATGCCACCCAGGCCGGTGCCGCCGCACTGTACCTGCAGCAGCGCGCGAAGGCGCACGACGCGCTGCGCAGCGAGAAGGTGATGGTGCTGGACGTGACCGCCGACGCCCTGCCCGGCGCGCTGGTGGAGCGCTACCTGGCAGTGAAGCGCGAAGGGCTGCTGTAGTCCTGCGCTTGACCCAAGCCGAGCATGGGCTCGGCTCTACAGGAATCGGGCTGTCTGTAGAGCCGAGCCCACGCTCGGCTGCCACATCAACCCACGCATGGTGTTGCCGGCCAGTGGCCGGCACTACCCCTGCAGCAATCGCCGCTGCAACCGCTCCACCGCACGCTGCAGCAGCACCCGGTTGCGGGCCAGCTTCATCCACTGCGGCAGGCGCGAGAACATCGAACGATGATGGCCGCTGCCTTCGCGCAGTCTGGCCGCGGCGTAGTCGTGCAATGCCTGCAGATGCTCGGCGTTATACGCCCACAGCAGGCCAGCCGAGGTTTTTTCCACCAACCTCAAAGGCAGGCCGAAGTCCGGGTCGATGGCTTCGTTGCCACGCCAGCGCGACCGGGTGACCTCGACATCGCTGCTGCGCCCACATTGGCTGCAGTCCGCGGACAGCACCCGCAGCGCAGATGTCTCTCGAGCGCGGCGAACTTCAGCGCTTACCCATTTGTGGCCGCAGTAGCCGCAAGGACGGTAGCCGCAGTAGCGCACCGGTCCTACCCAGTCTCCGGAGCCACAGCGGCTGCAACCGCAGCCGCCGTTCAATGCCTGGCTGCAACCCAGGCACCGGAAGCGGCGTGAATCAGGCGTACCTACCACCCAACCCGGCGTGTCACATCGATTGCAACGCACCGCCACCCGGTCTGCATAGCGCAGCAGTGAGTGACCGTCGTCCCGGTGGCGCCCTGCCACCATCAGACGTAGATCCGCGTCGGCGCCTCGTCGACGATCGCGTGCGGCACGAAACGCGCGCTGTCGCGGGTGATCGCGCTGTCGTCCTCGCGGATGCCGATGCCGCAGGCGTGGTCGCCGATCACCCAGCTGCCGATCAGCGGGTAGCCGCCTTCGAAGCGGGTCAGCGGATGCGCGCGCTGGATGATCGCGGGGCCATCGTAGGGGCCGTCGCTGCGCTGGGTGCTGCCATCGGCGAGGTGCATCTCGATGTTGGCGCCCTCGCGTGAGAACAGCGGCTTGCGCACCCAGCCCGAGGCCAGCGTGCTGCCGTCATCGAAGTGCGCTTCCAGCAGGTTCGGATGGCCCACGTTGCGCTGCCACAGCAGCGGCAGGATGCCCTTGTTGCTCAGCACCGCCTTCCACGCCGGTTCCAGCAGCTGCATGCCCGAACCGGGAAGCGCGCGACCGAATTCCTCGGCCATCAGGTCTTCCAGCGGGTACAGCTTGAACAGCGTGCCGATCACCGAATCGTCCAGCGCGGTGAAGCGGCCGTCCTCGGACAGACCGATGTCCTCGACGGCGATGGCCTGGCCATGCAGGCCGGCCTGCGAAGCGCAGTCGCGCAGGTAATCGACGGTGCCACGGTCTTCTTCGGAACTGCCCACCGCGCTGAAGTACAGCGGCGGCGGCAACTGCTTGGCCAGTTCGCCGAAGCGCTCGACGAGCGCTTCGTGAATCGCGTTGAACTGGTCGGCATGCTGCGGCAGGCGGCCGGCATTGCGCTGGTCCTCCAGCCACTGCCACTGGAAGAAGCTGGCCTCGAACAGCGAGGTCGGCGTGTCGTAGTTCAGTTCGTACAGCTTGGCCGGACCGGTACCATCGTAGGCCAGGTCCAGGCGGCCATAGAGGTGTGGCTGACGCTGGCGCCAGCTGTCGGCGATCCAGTCGCGGTAATGCGACGGAATCGCCAGCTGGTCCATCAACCGTTCGCTGCCGATGACATCACCGACCAGGTCCAGCGCCATCTGGTGCAGCTCGGCACTGGGGTCTTCGATGTCCTGTTCGATCTGGCGCAGGGTGAACGCGTAGTACGCGCTTTCATCCCAGTACGGCTGACCATCGATGGTATGGAAACGGAAACCCGCTTCCTCCGCACGAGCCCGCCACTGGGCACGCTCGGCAATCCGGATGCGCTGCATGGACCGGTCAGCCGCCGTAGCTGCCGCTGGTGCTGCGGCGCGCGCTGGTGTTGCCGAAGCCACCACGGCTGGCAGTGACCGCACGGTTCGGCTCGCTGGTGACCGGGGCCAGGCCGGCCTTGCCCGCGCCGATGCCGCTGGCGGTGTTCAGGCCACCGGTGCCACCCGGTGCCGGGCGCGCCCAACCCGCATTCTTGTCCTGGTAGGCCGGCGCCGACGCCGGCGCCTGCGGGGCCAGGCCGCCGCGGTTGCTCAGCATCTGCGACATGAAGAAGCCCATCATCATCGGGCCGATGAACGAGGTACCCGCCGACGTGTGCTGCTGCACGCACTGTTCCGGCTTGTAGTCCTTCTCGCAGGCTTCCTTGCTGGCGTACTTCGGCGCCGCATCGGCGGCCTGCTTCTGCGCTTCGGCGAAGGCATTGCGGCACGACGACGGATCGCCGGTAGCCTCGGTGCAGGCCTCGACCGAGGTGTACAGGCCTTCCTGCACCTTCACCTCCGGCTCCTTCTGGCAGGCGGTGAACAGCAGCGGCGCGGCGCTCATCAGCAGCAACGCGGTGGTGCGGGAACGTTTCATGGCCTCATGCCCTGTCGACGGATCAATGCCCCAATGATGCCAAATCCGGGCCAGCAACCGGAATCGGCAAAGTCCGAAAGATGAACGGACTTTCATTTTCGTCGTTCCCCATCTTCCACGCATGGCATGGATCCATCGTGTCGACCAAGGTCGACACCTACCAGGAGCAGAGCGCCGGCCCCGACAGATCGCAGGAAACTGTCGAAGGCGGGGTGGGTCCGCTGGCGGGGGTGTCCGCGGCATGGATGCCGCGGCCAAGCCCCCAAGGACGGGTTTACGGCGCCCCCCGCCAGCGGACCCACCCCGCCTCCCGCAGGAAGCCCGCCGTTGCTTCAGCTGTTGCTTCGGCAGGTGCCGGGCGCAGCCCGGCCGGACCATCTCCGGTGGTTGCAGCAGCAACCGAAAAAATTGGCCATGATCAGGCGACCCCCACGTCGTACGGCCCGCCCGTTCCGCCAGCCATGCCCGAATATCGTTCCCGCACCTCCACCGCAGGCCGCAACATGGCCGGCGCCCGCGCCCTGTGGCGTGCCACCGGTATGAAGGATGGCGACTTCCACAAGCCGATCATCGCCATCGCCAACTCCTTCACCCAGTTCGTGCCCGGCCACGTACACCTGAAGGACCTCGGCCAGCTGGTCGCGCGCGAGATCGAACAGGTCGGCGGCGTCGCCAAGGAATTCAACACCATCGCCGTGGACGACGGCATCGCGATGGGCCACGACGGCATGCTGTACTCGCTGCCCAGCCGCGAGATCATCGCCGACTCGGTCGAATACATGGTCAACGCGCACTGCGCCGACGCACTGGTGTGCATCAGCAACTGCGACAAGATCACGCCCGGCATGCTGATGGCCGCGCTGCGCCTCAACATCCCGGTGGTGTTCGTCTCTGGCGGCCCGATGGAAGCGGGCAAGACCAGACTGTCCGAGCACAAGCTGGACCTGGTCGATGCGATGGTGGTGGCCGCCGATGACAGCGCCTCCGACGAGAAGGTCGCGGCGTTCGAGCGCAGCGCCTGCCCCACCTGCGGCTCCTGCTCGGGCATGTTCACCGCCAACTCGATGAACTGCCTGACCGAAGCACTGGGCCTGTCGCTGCCCGGCAACGGCACCACGCTGGCGACCCATGCCGATCGCGAGGCGCTGTTCCGCCGCGCCGGCCGCCTCATCGTCGAACTCTGCCATCGCTGGTATGGCGGCGAAGACCCGAGCGCGCTGCCGCGCGGCATCGCCACCCAGGCGTCGTTCGCCAACGCGATGGCCCTGGATATCGCCATGGGCGGTTCCACCAACACCATCCTGCATCTGCTGGCCGCGGCGCAGGAGGCAGAGGTGGACTTCGACCTGACCCACATCGACGCGCTGTCGCGGCGCGTGCCGCAGCTGTGCAAGGTGGCGCCGAACACGCCGAAGTACCACGTCGAGGACGTGCATCGCGCTGGCGGCGTGTTCGGCATCCTCGGCGAGCTGGACCGCGCCGGCCTGCTCGATACCTCGGTACCGACCGTGCACAGCACCAGCCTGGCCGACGCGCTGGAACGCTGGGACGTGGTGCGCAGTGACAACGACACCCTGCATACCTTCTTCAAGGCCGGCCCGGCCGGCATTCCCACCCAGGAGGCCTTCAGCCAGGCCACGCGCTGGCCGACGCTGGACATCGACCGCGCCGAAGGCTGCATCCGTTCGCTGCAGCACGCGTATTCGCTGGAAGGCGGCCTGGCCGTGCTGCGCGGCAACCTCGCGCTGGATGGCTGCGTGGTCAAGACCGCAGGCGTGGACGAGTCGATCCACGTGTTTGAAGGCCCCGCGCGCGTCTACGAAAGCCAGGACGCCGCCGTCGCCGGCATCCTCGCCGACGAAGTGCAGCCGGGCGAGGTGGTGGTGATCCGCTACGAAGGCCCGAAGGGTGGGCCGGGCATGCAGGAAATGCTGTACCCGACCAGCTACCTGAAATCGAAGGGACTGGGCAAGCAGTGCGCGCTGCTCACCGATGGCCGCTTCTCCGGTGGCACCTCGGGCCTGTCGATCGGCCACGTCTCGCCGGAAGCCGCCAGCGGCGGTGTCATCGGCCTGGTGGAAGACGGCGACCGCATCCGCATCGACATCCCCACCCGCCGCATTGATCTGTTGCTGGATGAGGCCACGCTGGCCCAGCGCCGCGCCGGCGCCGACGCGCGTGGCTGGAAACCGCGCGCACCGCGCCCGCGCAAGGTCACCAGTGCGCTGAAGGCTTACGCGCTGCTCGCCACCAGCGCCGACAAGGGCGCCGTGCGCAATACCGCCCTGCTCGGCGATTGATCCCGATGCGGTAGTGCCGGCCGCTGGCCGGCATCTGGGCGCATCATGTGCAACCCTGTACATGGACGTCACGATGCGCTTCGGCCTGATGCTTTTCTCATGGGTGATCGCCGCACCTGTACTCGCCGGCGAATGCCAGTTCGACAATCGCGCCGAACTGCTGGCGATGCCACCCGATGCATTCAATCAAGGGCCCGGGGAGGGCTGGGACGCACTTGTCGAGCGCGCAGGCTGCCAGTTGGAACTGGCTGACCTGTTCGCCGCATACCGGCGCCAGGCCAAGGCAAGCGGCCACCCAGAGCTGGCCTGGCACGAGGCGCAACTGCGTGCCTACGAGGGGCAACGCGATCCCGCCAGCGCACTGATGCGGTTGACGTACAAGCCTGCCGACGCCGATCCGGAGGGTTGGAACCTCTACGTGGATGCGACCATCGCCTTTCTGGATGACGACCTGCCGGCACTACGACGTGCGCGCGCGCGCTTGGCCGCCCTGCCGCTGCCACCCGGTACCACGCTCAGGGAAGGGATGGTCGAGATGCGTAGCGCGCAGGGCCTGCAGCACGTCGCATGGCCACCGCGGCTGAAGGCGGTGGACGACCTGATCCGCTGCATGTACCAGCCCTACGCACTGGCGTCCGACTCATGCCCGCAGTCGCAGGACTGAAAGGCGAAACGACCCTGCTCGCGCGACGGGGTCAGAGCCCTTCCGGCGGAAGGGATCTGACCCCGCTCCTCAGCCGATGGTGCGCTTGAACGGCGGCAGCGCGTCGATGATGCGCTTGCCGTAGCGGCGGGTCAGCAGCCGCGAATCGAGGATGACCACGCGGCCGGTATCGGTGGAGGTGCGGATCAGACGGCCGGCGAACTGGGTCAGCGTGCGCAGGGCGTGCGGAATGGCGATCAGGTTGAACGCATTGAGCCCGCGTCCCTCGAACCATTCGCTGAGCGTGGCGGTCTGCGGGTCGGTCGGCACCGCGAACGGCACCTGGGTGATCACCACCGTGGTGCAGGCCTCACCCGGCAGGTCGAGGCCTTCGCCGAAGGAGTTCAGGCCGAACAGCACCGAGCCCTCGCCCGCCGCGACGCGGCGCAGGTGTTCGTCGATCAACCGGGTCTTGGACATCTCGCCCTGCACCAGCACCTGCTTGCGGCGCGCGGCCGACATCAGGCCGGCTACCTTCTCCATCTTCCAGCGCGAGGTGAACAGCACCATCGAGCCCTTGGCCCAGTCCAGTTCGGTGTCGAGATAGCGCGCCACTTCGCGTGGATGGCCCTCGCGGTCGTCCGGGGTGACCGGGAATTTCGGCACGATCAGCTCGGCCTGGTTGGGCAGGTCGAACGGCGAGGACAGCGAGACCATCTCGGCGTCTTCGGGAATGCCGTTGTCGATCGCCAGTGACTGGAAATCGCCACCACCGGTCAACGTCGCCGAGGTCATCACCACCGAGTCCACTTCATCCCACAGCAGCTTGCGCAGCACGTGCGCGGCCGACACCGGCGAACCGTGCAGCACCAGGTCGCCGTCGCGGGTGGCGGTGACCCAGCGCGCCATCGGCGGCGCACCGTCCTTGTCCTCGCGACGCCAGGCCTGCCACAGGTTGTACTGCTGCTCGATCATCTCCAGCGCCATGCCCAGGTTGCGCTGCAGGCGCTCGCGCGCGGCGTCGTCCGGCTTGCCCTTGGCCACCTGCGCGGTAGCCGCATGCGCCCAGTTGTAGAGACTGCGGGTATCGTCGGCCAGTGCTTCGATCGGCTCGCGCCAGGCCTCGGGCAGGCGACCGTTGGCGGCGCGCCACATCGGCTCCTCGTCGGCCGGCGCCGGCATCCACACCCGCTCGATGTGGTCACGGAACGCGCGCAACTGCTTGGCCACGTTGCTGGCCACTTCGATCGCTTCGTTCGGCAGCAGGTTGCCGAGGCGATCCTTGTCGACCGCGCGGTAGGCACCAGCGATCAGGATCTGCAGGCGGCCGGTGCGCTTGGCCATTTCATCCAGCGCCAGGCTTGCCGCGCCCTGGTCGATCGCCACGCTGCCGATGTGATGGCCTTCGTCCAGCACCAGCAGCATGTCCGACGGCGGCGCGATCAACGGCTGGCCGTTGTCGCTGTCGCCGATCGACAGTGCCGACAGCAGCAGCGCGTGGTTGGTGACCACGATCTGCGCATCACGCACGGTATTGCGCGACCGCAGCACCGCGCATTGCGCCGAGTAGGCGCAGCGGCGCCCGGCGCAGCCCGAGGCCGGCGTGGTGATGCGGCTGCGCAGGCCGGGACTGATGGTTTCCGGGGCGTTGTCGATGTCACCATCCCAGCTGCCGCCGGTGAAGGCATCGGTCAGGCGCTTGGCGATGTCCATCTCGATCGGCGCCAGTGGCCGGTCGAACAGCGGCGCGTCGTCCTCGAACATGCCGCCCTGCGAGCCCTCGCCCTGCGCCTCGGCGGCATTGCGCGTGCACAGGTAGCGGGTACGGCCCTTGGCCAGCGCCACGGTCGCTTCCAGGCCGGTGGCCTTGAGGAAGTTGGGAATGTCGCGCTCGACCAACTGCGACTGCAGCGCCACGGTGCCGGTGCTGATCACCAGCTTCTTCTTGCTGGCCAGCGCGATCGGCACGCCCGCGGTGAGGTAGCCCAGGCTCTTGCCGACGCCGGTCGGCGCCTCGACCACGCCGACGCCGCCACTTTTGGACAGCGCACGCGACACCACGCCGATCATCTGGCTCTGCGAGCGGCGGGTGGAAAAGCCGGGCGTATTGGCCTGCAGCATCGTGTACGCCTTGCGGATCGCGTCCTTCAAGGAGTCATCGAGCGCGCGCGGAGCGGCGACGGTTTCGGTCACGCCGGGAATTACCGTAGCTGGATCAGGCCGGGCATTGTCGCACGGCCGGCCGCATTCACCGCCGCTGGCACCCTGAACGGGCCAGCGACGACGCGCGCTGGCGGTCACGGTCCGGTGGCCGGACCGTCCCAGGGGCAGATACGCCGGGCATGACCCGGCGCGACCGGTCAGGCGGCCGGGAGCGTACGGGTACGCAGCAGGCGCACCAGCGCCCACACCACCAGCACCACGCCGATGGCCTCGACCATCGCCAGCGCGAAATGCAGCACGCCGAGGATGGCGCTCAGGCTCGACACAGCACTGAAATCACCGCTGCGCACCATCCACATCGGCAGGATGCCCGCCGCCATGCCGCCAAGGCTGGCCAACAGCAACAGCAGCAGGCCGACCAGGGCACCGGTGCGGGTGGCATCGCGCGGTGCGCCGACCACCCAGACCAGGCCCACGCACAGCGCGATCAGCACCGGCAGGCGCACGCCCACCATGCTCAGCACCGTGACCAGCAGGGTTGCGTTGTCCATCGATCAGTCCTCGCCGGCCAGCACGGCCGAGCCCTGGCGCAGCGACTGGTAGACCTCGTCGGTCTGCGGGCGCACACCGTGCCACTGCAGGAAGCTCTCGGCGGCCTGCTCGACCAGCATGCCCAGGCCATCGACCGTATTACGGCACTCCGCGGCGCGCGCCCAGGCCAGGAAGGCGATGGCCGCCTCGCCGTAGTTCAGGTCGACGGCAGTGGTCATCGAGTTGACCAGCGACAGCGGCAGCTTGAACTCGACGTCGCGGTCGCGGCCGGCCGAGGTGGCGTTGACGATCAGTTCGAAGTCGCCCAGCTCGCGCAGGTCTTCCCAGTAGCGGCTGATCGCGCGGCCCGGCTCGCCCATGGCATCGATCAGCTCATCGGCGCGTTCCGGCGTGCGGTTGACCACCACCAGCTCGGTGATGCCGGCATCGAGCAGCGCCGGGGCGACGCTGCGTGCCGAACCACCGGCGCCGATCAGCAGCATGCGGCGGCCGCGCAGGTCCAGGCCATGGCGATCGGTCAGGTCACGCACCAGGCCGATGCCGTCGGTGGTGTCACCGTGCCAACGGTCGCCCTTGCGCAGCAGCGTGTTGACCGAGCCGGCGCGGCGCGCGCGCGCGGTCAGCGTGGTGCACACCGAGAACGCGGCTTCCTTGTGCGGCGAGGTGACGTTGGCGCCGACACCGCCCTCGGCGGCGAAGGCTTCCAGACCGCCCAGGAACGCATCCGGAGCCAGGTCGATCGCGCGGTAGTCGATGCTGATGCCTTCCTGGCGACCGAACACCGCGTGGATCTGCGGCGACTTCGAGTGGGCAACGGGGTGTCCGAAGACGGCGTAACGGTCGGTCATGGAATCCTCAAGCTGGCTAGACTGATGCTCTTTCGTGCACGGACCCGGATGATGCGCATCACCCCGCCCCTGCTGGTGCTTGCCGCCAGTCTACTCTCTGCCCCCGTGGCAATGGCGTTGAACGAGTACGGCATCGAAGGCATGGGCGTGGTCTCGACCCGTGCCGACGAAGGCCGCGCCACGATCAGCGCCGACGGCCAGCGCATCGTGTTCGCGCGCCGCGGCGAGGCCGGCTGGGGCCTGTGGCAGGCACGCGTGGTCGATGGCCGCTGGCAGCAGGCGCAGGCGCTGCCGGTGGGCGTGGCCGGCGAGGCCCGCGATCCCTACTTCAGCCGTGATGGCCGCTGGCTGCTGTTCGCGGCCGGCCGCGAGGGCGCGCTGGCGCTGTACCGCGCCACGGTGGAAGCCGACGGCCAGCTCGGCAAGGCGCAGACCTTGGCGGGCGATGGTGGACGCCGGGAAGAGCGCGGACCGGCCCTGAGCGCGGATGGGCGACGACTGTTGTTTGCCCGCCAGCAGGGCCGGGGCGCCGGCTGGAATCTGTTCGTGTCGACGCTGGATGCCCAGGGCCAGCGCGGACCGGCCACTGCACTGAGCGCGTTGAACAGCGCCGACGACGAGACCGACGGCGACTGGCTGGGCCAGGACGGCGCCGTGGTGTTCAGCCGCGGCAGCGGCACCACCGCACAGGTGTGGAGCAGCGGTTGTGCGTGGACCGGCGTGGCCCTGCAGCCGTTGGGGCTGTCATTCAACCAGACGGGTGGCTGGACCGGCGCGCCGGTGGTCGACAACGCCAAGCCGGGCGAGATGATGGTCGCCAGCAGCGCGGCCAAGGCACCGCGTGCCGGTGGCGTGGACGTGTACCGGTTGGCGGTACCAAAGGTGGCGGCGGTGGCGGGGTGCGTGCGGTAGATCCACGCCACGCGTGGATGGCGCCCGCGAAGGGGTCAGAGCCCTTTCCTGCGGAAAGGGATCCGACCCCGGGCATTGCCCGTCAGCGCGACAACACCCTGGCGCGCTGCTGCTCGTACTCGACCTCGCTCAGCTGACCATTGTCCTTGCGCTGGTTCAGCGCGGCCAGCTCGGCCTGCACGCTCTCCGGCAGGGCCTGCTCACGGGCCACGTGGCGGGCAGCGGAGAGCTGCTCCGGCGGGCGCTTGCCGGCCCGCCAGGCGGCGATGAAGACACCGACGATGATGGCGCCGAACACCAGCGTACCGATGCCCCAGATCAGCCATTGCATCCATCCCAGTTCGGGCCCCATCGCGCATTCCTCCGTCTATCGTGGCGCTATTGTCAGCGCTCGCGCAGCCATCGCGCCACCTGCGGCGCGAAATAGGTCAGCACGCCATCGGCGCCGGCCCGCTTGAAGCCCAGCAGCGACTCCAGCACGCAGGCGCGCTCGTCCAGCCAGCCGTTGGCGAAGGCGGCCTTCATCATCGCGTACTCGCCACTGACCTGGTAGGCGAAGGTCGGCACGCCGAAGGTCTCCTTCACCCGGCGCACCAGGTCCAGGTACGGCATGCCCGGCTTGACCATCACCATGTCGGCGCCCTCTTCCAGGTCCAGCGCGATCTCGCGCAGGGCCTCGTCGCCGTTGGCCGGGTCCATCTGGTAGGTCTTCTTGTCGGCCTTGCCGAGGCTGGCTGCGCTGCCCACCGCATCACGGAACGGACCATAGAACGCCGAAGCGTACTTGGCCGAGTAGGCCATGATGCGCACGTTGATGTGGTTGCCGGCATCCAGCGCGCGGCGGATCGCACCGATGCGGCCGTCCATCATGTCCGACGGCGAGACGATGTCCGCACCGGCCTCGGCATGCGACACCGACTGCTTGACCAGCGCGTCGACGGTGATGTCGTTCAGCACATAGCCCTTGTCATCGATGATGCCGTCCTGGCCATGGGTGGTGTACGGGTCCAGCGCCACGTCGGTCATCACTCCCAGTTCCGGGAAGCGCGACTTCAGCGCGCGGATCGCCCGCTGCGCCAGGCCGTCTTCGGACCAGGCGGCCGATGCGTCCAGCGACTTCAGCGACGGGTCGATCACCGGGAACAGGTCGATCACCGGAATGCCCAGCTCCAGCGCCTCTTCGGCCACCTTCAGCAGCTCTTCGATCGACAGCCGTTCAACGCCCGGCATCGACGGCACCGCGGTGCGGCCGGCCTGTTCGTGCACGAACACCGGGTAGATCAGGTCGTCGGTGGTCAGCGTGTTCTCGCGCATCAGGCGGCGCGAGAACTCGTCGTGGCGCATGCGGCGCGGGCGGTACAGCGGGTGGGACATGGCAGGCTCCGAGGAGTGGCTATTGCAACAGGTAGCCCTGCGGCAGCAGGGGTTCGGGCAACGGGCGTTCGCCTAGCGCATCGAGCTGGTCGATCTCGATCGTGCGCACCAGCGCGTCCAGCGGCAGGTCGTTCGGCTCCAGGCCGAACGGGTCTTCCATTTCTTCGCCCAACTGGTCCAGGCCGAAGAAGGCATAGGCAAGCACCGCAGACAGTACCGGCGTGCCCCAGCCCAGCGAACTGGCCAGGCCGAACGGCAGCAGCACGCAGAACATCCACGCGCAGCGATGCAGCAGCAGGGTGTAGGCGAACGGCAGCGGCGTGGTGAGGATGCGCTCGCAGCCGGCCTGGATCGACGACATCGCGTGCAGGCGCTCTTCAAGCTGGGTATAGAGGATGGGGTCGAGCTGGCCGGCGCGCAGCGCCTGCGCCAGTTCGGCCGCGATCATCGCCAGCAGTGCATCGGGCACGTTCTCGCGCTGGCCCAGCTGTTCGCGCTGGCGCTTGTCCAGCCACGGTAGTGCCGCCAGGGCGACGATGCGGCCACGCAGTCGCGCCGCCAGCGCATGGGCGAACGCAGTGGTGAGGTAGGCGACGCGACGACGACGGCCCGCGTCGTCGGCCAGCAGCAGGTTCACCTGGCGCGCCAGCGAACGCGATTCGTAGACCAGCTGGCCCCACAGCTTGCGGCCTTCCCACCAGCGGTCGTAGCAGGCGCTGTTGCGGAAGCTCAGGAAGATCGACAGCACCAGGCCAAGCAGGGTGAACGGCGTGACCGAAACGCGTTCGATGCCGGTGGGCGGCGCCAGTTCGACCACCGCGGCCACGGCGATGGACAGGATCAGGATGGCCAGCACCTTCGGCGCGATCGCTTTGACGATCGAGCCGCGCAGGATGTACAGCAGTTGCCAGCCGTGGGGACGGGGTCGGATGATCATGGGGCAGCCGCGCGGGGCGCGGATTCACAGGCACGCGGGGGGCTCGCGCAGCCATTCATTGTACGCCCCCGCCCGGCCATCGGCCGTGTGCCTGCGACGCCCGGTCGCACCCGGGACCGGGCTCAGACCACGCCGCCACCCAGGCCAAGGCGCAGGATGCCGACCACCACCACGATGCCGTTCAGGACCAGGCCGGCCCAGGCCCGGCCACGCTTGCTCGGGTGGGTGAACAGGATGCCCAGCGCGGCGATCACCGCGCCCACCGCAGCGAACGGGATCAGGAACCAGTTGCCCCAGCCGAGCAGTGGAATCAGCGCCAGGATCATCCACAACAGCGCCAGTACGCCCCACAACAGACTGATCACACCCATGTCGCTCTCCCGCAGTTGGTTCCTGCCCCAACCATAGACGTTCCCGCTGCCGCCGCCTACTGCCATTGGCGGAGCTGTCACCCGCACCGTGCTAGCGTGCTGCCGTGCGTGCCCTGGCCCGGGTGTTGGCGCCGATTCAGAGTGGCCCGCCGATGATCGCAACCAGTCCTACAGGGGTCGTGCCATGAACATCCGTTGGGCCGCGTTGGCGGCCATCCTGCTGGTCGCCGCTGGCTGTGCCAGCACCTCCAAGGTGATGCTGGGCCGCGCCCGCGCACCGATCGATCCGGCGCTGGTGCAGATCTATTCGACGCCACCGGCCGGCTCCCAGGAAATCGCCCAGCTGGAATCGGCTTCAGCCGTCGGCTTCGGCACCCAGGGCCAGACCGATGCCGCCGTGGCCCGCCTGAAGCGTGAAGCCGCGGCGCTCGGCGCCAACGGCGTGGTGCTGATGGGCGTGGGCAGCAGCGGTTCGCCGGTAGGCATGTCGGTGGGCGCGGGCACGTTCGGCTCGCACGTCGGTGGCGGCGTCGGCATCGGTATTCCGACGACGCAGAAGCGCGCCGCGGGCGTTGCCATCTGGGTGCCGAATCCGGCACCGCCGGCGCGGTTGCCGACACAGGTGATCACGCCGCAACCGCAGCGGTGATGCGGCACTACCGCTGCAACCGACGCATCGCTCTGGTGGGTGCCAACCTTGGTTGGCACGACCCCACAGCGCCGACCAAGGTCGGCATCTACCCACACCGGTTGCCGGCCAGCGGCCGGCACTACCGGGTGGGATTCAGCGCTTGTACTTCGGCACGAACACCTTGTTCACTGCGTCAGCCAGCTGGTCCGGCGGCAGCAGGCCCTGGTCGAGCAGGAAGTTGTTGAACGCCAGGCGGTCGAACTTCGCGCCCAGCGCCAGCTCGGTCTGCATGCGCAGTTCCAGGATGCGGGTATAGCCGTAGAAGTAGCTGCCGGCCTGGCCCGGCATGCGCACCATGTAGCGGTCCAGTTCCTGGGTGGCCATCGCCTTGGACAGGCCGACCTGCTCCATCAGCACGCGCTCGCCGTTGGCACGGTCGGTCAGGCCGAGGTTGAGCATCGGGTCGAGCATCGCGCGCGCAGCGCGCAGCAGGCGGAACTGCAGGGCGATCATCTGCCCGTCCAGCGGCTCGTACGGCACCATCTCGGCTTCGGCATACAGCGCCCAGCCTTCCACGTTCACCGAATTGAACGCGAACATGGTGCGCGCCAGCGACACGCCGCGCTCGACCATTGCGGTGAACTGCAGCTCGTGCCCCGGGCGGCCTTCGTGCGCGCTCAGCGTCCATGCCGCCGCACCGAAGTTGAAGTCGTCGTACTGCGCGCCCGGGCCCGCGGCCGGGTTGCCCAGCGGCAGCACGAAGGTGCCCTGCTGCCCGGTGTTGTTGACCAGCGGGGCCGGCAGGAAGTGCGGCGCCGGGCTGGCCGCGCTCTCGGCGGCCGAGCCCAGGCGCATCTGCATGGCGCGCTTGGGTACGTCGACGATGGCGTGTTCACGGATCAGCGGATCGATCGCATCGATCACCTTGCGGTAGTGGCCTTCCAGGTGATCGTCGGCGATCTTGTCGGCCTTCAGCGCCCGGATCACCGCCACCGGGTCGCTCGGATCAGCCACCTTCAGGCCCTTGTCCTTCACCACCAGCGGTGCCAGCTGCTGCATCGCCGAGCGGGTTTCCATGAACTCCAGCTGCGCGCGCTGCATCAGCAGCTTCGGGTCGATGTCGATGCCGACCTGCTTGAGCTGGTAGGCGTACAGCGGCGCCGGCAGGCGTGCGTCGGCACGTGCTTTCGGCAGCACCTCCCTGCGCGTCCAGGCGGCGTAGTCCTTCATCTGCCCGGCCAGGGTCTTCATCGCCTCGTCGGCGCCGGCGATCTGGTACTTCTTCAGCAGCGACTCGATGCCGGTGACGTAGGTCTCGACGTTGTCCAGCGACTGCTGCACTTCGATCTTCGTCGGCTGCAGCAGGCTGCCGTCCTTCAGCCGCTCTTCGTAGCGCTGGCGGGCCAGCGTGGTGAAGGCGGTGCCACCCGGCTGCAGGCCGGCATAGGCTTTGAGGCGATCGATCGCCTTGGCCCGGCGCTCGGCCGGCACCTGGTCGGACAGCAGCAGGTTGAGGCCGCTGAACACGGTCTGCGGTGCGTCGCTCCACGGCAGCAGGTACTTCTCGTTGAGCTCGCTGCCTTCGATGTTCTGGTTGGCGGCGTGGATCATGATCTCCAGGTCCTGGCGGACGTTGGGATCCTTTTCGGCGGCCAGCTTTGCTTTCAGTTCGTCGCGTGCCTTGGCCATGGCAGCGCGGTAGCGCTTGGCGTTGTCCGGGCCGAGGTCGGCCACCTTGTCGTCATAGCCGGGCACGCCGAAGAAGCCGGTTTCCTCCGGCTGGAACGGGCCCTGCGCATCCAGCAGGATCTGCGCCAGCGCATTGCTGCGGGCGACCCAGGCCGGGCTGGCCGGGGTAGCGGCCTTGGCGGCGGGTGCCGCCAGCGCCGGCGGTGCGGACAGCAGCGGTGCGGCGCTCAGCGCCAGGGCAACAGCCAACGCGATCGGCTTCATGGTGCACTCCAGGACAGGGTTGCCCGCACCCTACGCGCTCACGGCGATGGCGACAATCGGCCGGAGGTCACAACGCGGCGGTCAGCGGGCATTCGCCGCGATCGCGGCAGGCCTGCAGTTCGCACTCGCGTGCAGCCTCATCATCATCCAGCGCCGTCAGGTCGAAGGTCTGCTTGTCCTCGCCCAGCACGTACATCACCGGGTAGTCCCACACGTCATCGCGACGGGTGCCCTGCACGAACAACCGCCCATGCGCGTGCGGTCCTTCCAGGGCCACGGTCAGGCCGACATCACGCTGGCCGTTGATCGCGGTCTGCATGCTGCCCAGCGGCATCGACTCGATGTTCAGCGGCTCACCGAACGCTTCCACCAGTTCGATACTGCAACCGGCGCGCCGCAGCGCCTCGCGCATCGGCGGGCTCTCGCGTGCCGCCTCGCTCCAGCGCAGCACGCTCCAGGTCACCACACCCCCTGCCCCACCCAGCACCAGCACCACCACCAACGGCATGGCCCAGCGCCAGTGGCGGCACCACCAACCGGCGGATGCCGGGTCATGGCCGGGAATCGGCGGTGGCTGGGTCATCGGCGGGCTCCTTCCCGTGCTGGATCAGGGTTTCAGGCAACGTCCCAGGAAGGCTTCGGCCACGCGGTAGCGATGCAGTGCATCGGCGCCGGACAGGCCATGCTTGGCACCCGGGTAGGTCATCAGTTCGAACGGCTGGGCACGCTTCTGCAGCGCGCTCATCAGGCTGGTCGAATTGGTGAACAGTACGTTGTCGTCCGCCATGCCGTGGATCAGCAGCAGCGGCGAACGCAGGCCATCGATATGGGTCAGCACGCGCGCTTCGCGGTAGCCGGCTTCATTGCGCGCCGGCAGGTCCATGTAGCGCTCGGTGTAGTGGCTGTCGTACAGGCCCCAGTCGGTCACCGGCGCACCGGCCACGCCACAGGCGTAGCTGTCGGAGGCCTTGGCCAGCAGCATCAGGGTCATGTAGCCGCCATTCGACCAGCCCTGCACGCCGATGCGCGCCGGGTCCACCCATGGCTGCTGCTTCAGCCAGGCCACGCCACGCAGCTGGTCGGTCACTTCCACCGTACCCTGCTTGCCGTACAGCGCACCGCCGAAGTCGCGGCCACGGCGCGGGGTGCCACGGTTGTCCAGCGAGAACACCACGTAGCCCTGCTGGGCCAGGTACTGGTTGAACAGATGGTCGCCGCGGCCGGGCCAGCTGTCGGTGACGGTCTGGCTGGCCGGGCCGCCGTAGACATACACCGCCACCGGGTAGCGCTTGGACGGATCGAAGCCGGCCGGCTTGATCAGGCTGTAGTTCAACGGGGTCTTGCCGTCGGCAGCCATCAACGTGCCGAACTCGACCGGGCGCTGCGCATCGCGGTAGCGCGCATACGGGTGCTTGGGATCGGTCAGGTCGTTCTCGACCAGCGTGGCGATCTTCTCGCCGTTGGCGCGGAACAGTTCGATCTGCGGCGGCGTGCTGCTGTTGGACCAGCTGTCGACGTAGACGCTGGCGTTGCGCGCAAAGCTGGCGCTGTGCATGCCCGGCGCCTTCGACAGGCGCTGCGGCTCGCCGCCCTGCAGCGACACTGCGTAGATCTGGCTTTCGCGCGAGGTTTCGATGCCAGCGCGGAAGTAGGCCTTGCCGGCCTTCTCATCGACTGCCAGCAGTTCGTCCACCGGCCAGTTGCCGTGGGTCAGTGCAGTGGCCTTGCCCTTGCTGTCGATGCGGTACAGGTGCTGGAAGCCGGTGCGTTCGGACGACCACAGCACGCTGCCGTCGTCGAGGAAGCGCAGGCTGTTGTGCAGCGGCACCCAGGTCGGGCTGGTCTCGTGGGCGAGCACGCGCTGGCGGTTGGAATCGAGCGCCACTTCCACCAGGTCCAGCTGCTTCTGGTCACGCGACTGGCGCTGGAAACTCAGGTGCTGCGCATCGCGCCAGTCGACGCGGGCCAGGTAGATGTCCTGTTCCTTGCCGAGGTCGACCCAGCGCGGCTGCGCATCGGCGGCCGGTGCGATCACGCCCAGCTGCACGCGCACGTTGGCATCGCCGGCGGCCGGGTAACGCTGTTCAATCACATCAGTGCGGTCGGCATAGACCTCGTAGCGCTTCTGCACCGGTACCGGCGATTCGTCGATGCGGGCAAAGGCGATCGCAGAATCATCCGGCGCCCACCAGTATCCGGTGTGGCGGTCCATTTCCTCGTCGGCGACGAATTCGGCCACGCCGTTGCCGATAGTGGTGCTGCCGTCGCGGGTCAGCTGCAGCTGCTTGTCGCTGGCCAGATCGATCACCCACAGGTTGCGGCCGCGGATGAAGCTGACGAAGCCGCCCTTGGGCGACAGCTTGGCATCGGTGGCGAAACCTTCACCGTGGGTCAGCTGGCGTACCGCCGCCTGACCCTGCTGCTTGAGGTCGTACAGGTACAGCTCGCCGCCCAGCGGGAACAGCAGGCGCTGCGCGTCCGGCGACCACTGGTAATCGACGATGCCGGTCATCGCGGCGATGCGCTGGCGCTCGCGGCGCGCCTTTTCCTCATCACTGAGGGTCTCGGTGCCGGGCAGCACCACCTTGGAATCGACCAGCAGCCGGGTCTGGCCACTGCCGATGTCGTAGGTCCACAGGTCCAGCTGGTTGCGGTCGCTGTCCTTGCCGCGCAGGAAGCTGACCTGCGATCCGTCCGGCGCCACCTTGGGCTTCATCAGGGTCGGGCCGGACAGCGGCAGCGGGCCGGTGATGGCTTCCAGGGTCAGCTTTTCAGCGTGGGCGGCGGTTGTGGTGGCGAGCATGAGGGCGAGCGAAGCGAACAGGTGGCGCATGGAGGATCCCGGCAAACGGCAGGTCCGCCCCCGCGATGGACGCGGAGCGGTCGTCCCCCATCCTAACCAAGCCTGTGCGGGAAGGCAGCATGACCTTCTGCCCATGGCCGGGTGCTGGGGTCAGAGCCCTTTGCGCTGCAAAGGGATCCGACCCCGAGGCGGTCAGCGCTGGCCGAACAGGTGCTTGCGCTCCTCGTCGCTGAGCGGCTTGCCGGCGTTCGGGTTCACCTGCTGGCGCAGGGCATAGGCACGCTGGGTGGCCGGGCGTGCGGCAATGGTTTCATGCCAGCGCTTGAGGTTCGGGAACGCGGTGAAATCCACCGGCAGCTTGTCGTAGGCGCCGATCCACGGGTAGCTGGCCATGTCAGCGATGGTGTACGCGTCGCCGGCCAGGAACGCGTGCTGGGCCAGGCGCTTGTCCATCACTCCGTGCAGGCGACGCACTTCGTTGTCGTAGCGCTCGATGGCATACGGGATCTTTTCCGGCGCGTACACGTTGAAGTGGCCCATCTGGCCACTCATCGGGCCCAGGCCGGCCATCTGCCAGAACAGCCACTCCAGGGTGGTGACGCGGCCGCGGGGGTCGCTGGGCAGGAAGCGGCCGGTCTTCTCGGCCAGGTACAGCAGGATCGCGCCAGACTCGAACACGCTCTGGGGAGCACCGCCATCGGCCGGGGCCTGGTCGACGATGGCCGGCATCTTGTTGTTCGGCGAGATCGCGAGGAATTCCGGCTTGAACTGGTCGCCCGAGCCGATGTTGACCGGGTGGATGCGGTACTCCAGGCCGGCTTCTTCCAGCAGCAGGGTCACTTTGTGGCCGTTCGGGGTGGGCCAGTAATACAGGTCGATCATGGCGGCGGCTCGGGGTGCGGAAAGGAACCTGAAGTCTAGTGCGTGAGTTGGCTTGGCACCGTCATGGCGGGCCGGTAACCTCGCCTCTCCCCCGCAACGCAGCATCCCTCGCATGAGTGCAAACCGCCCGCCGCTCTCCCCCTTGTCCACGCTGATCTTCGCCTCGCGCTGGCTGCAGCTGCCGCTGTACCTGGGCCTGATCGTGGCGCAGTGCGTCTACGTGTTCCTGTTCGGCAAGGAACTGTGGCACCTGATCTCGCACTCGGTGTCGATGGGCGAGCAGCAGATCATGCTGATCGTGCTGGGCCTGATCGACGTGGTGATGATCTCCAACCTGCTGGTGATGGTGATCGTCGGCGGCTACGAGACCTTCGTCTCGCGCCTGCGCCTGGAAGGCCACCCGGACCAGCCGGAATGGCTGAGCCACGTCAACGCCAGCGTGCTCAAGGTGAAGCTGGCGATGGCGATCATCGGCATCTCCTCGATCCACCTGCTGAAGACCTTCATCGCCAGCGGTGCGCTGGGCGGCATCCCGCTGTGCACGCCGGAGCAGATGAGCGTCGCCGCTGCCAACATCGGTGTCGCCCGCTGCTCGATGCTGACCCAGGATGGCGTGCTGTGGCAGACCATCATCCACTGCGTGTTCATCCTGTCGGCGATCGGCATCGCCTGGACCGACAAGCTGATGTCAAACAGCCACAGCAAGCCCCACGACAAGTCGCACGACCACTGATGCGGCAACCGGCAGCGGCCCTTCGCCGCTGCCCCTTCCCGGCCCCTGCCCCTTGTACGCGGCAGTGGCCGGGATGCTAGATTGCACCCTCGCCGTTGCCGGCGGTGGCGTCGGGAAACGTCACCCTGCCGCGCCCGGACCGCAGGTCCCGGCCATGCATATCAATGATTTACGTCACGTCGTCTTCTAGAGGGGAGCAGGATGTCGCACGTCTCAACGATCACCGCCGCGCGCCGGTGGCTGCCGGTTGCCCTGGCACTGGCACTGGCCGCCTGCTCGGGCAAGGAAGAATCCGCAGCGCCTGCTGCCGCCACGGCGCCTGCCGCTGCCGCACCCGCCGCACCGGCGGTTGCTGCCAAGGTGCAGTCCATGGGCACCGAGCAGCTGCGCGAGTCGGCCAGCCAGGCGCTGCGCGAGAACCGCATGTATGCACCGGCCGGCGACAACGCCATCGAGTACTACCTCGCCCTGCGTGACAAGACGCCGGACGACGCCTCGGTGAAGAGCGCACTGACCGACCTGCTGCCGTACACCCTGATCGCCGCCGAGCAACACCTGAGCCGCGAGGACTACACCGAAGCGCAGCGCCTGGTGGCACTGATCGAGAAGGTGGATGCCTCCGCGCCGGCCCTGCCGCGCCTGAAGGACGGCCTGGCCAAGGGCGTGCAGAACGCAGCCAAGCGCACCGAAGCGGAAGCCGAGAAGGCCAAGAAGGATGCCGAGGACCGCAGCAAGCAGCAGACTGAGCAGCAGCGCCTGAGCGAGCAGCGCGCCAAGGAAGCCGACGCCGCCAAGCAGATTGCCGCGCAGCAGGATGCCGCGCGCCGCGACAACGAGCGCCAGGAAGCCGAGCGCCAGGCCGCCGCCCGCCGCGAGGCTGAGCAGAAGCAGCAGCAGGCTGCCGCCCAGCAGGCCAGCGCCGCACGCCAGGCCGCCGCACCGGCAGCGCCCACCCTGCGCCCGGTCAGCACACCGGCGCCGCGCTATCCGGGCGAAGCCCTGCGTTCGGGAACCTCCGGCGAAGTGCTGGTGGAGATCACCGTCGGCACCGATGGCTCGGTGGTGAATGCTCGCGTGCTGCGCGCGACGCCGGGACGCGTGTTCGACCGTGAAGCCCTGAACGCGGTCAAGCGTTGGCGCTTCGAGCCGGTCAGCGCGCCGGTGACCACCCGCCGTACGCTGGTGTTCGCGCCGGGCAACAACTGAGGCACGTCGAGGTAGCGCCGGGCCACGCCCGGCGACAATGGATCAAGGCCCGGCATGTCCGGGCCTTGTCCGTGTCAGGCCGCTCCATCGATCAGGTGTTGCAGTGCCGGATCGCGCGCTGTCAGCACCTGGAACAGGCCCAGCGCATGCAGGCCCGGCAGCAGCGCACGCAGATCCGCTTCGGCCGTGGCCCGGGTGGCGGGATCGCCGGCAGGATCCTGCCAGTCGCGGACGCTGGCGAGGAAAGCCCCGACACTGCCCTTGCGCACGGTCACGCCGTTCACCTGCACGTCGTTCTGATGGTCGGGGAGGATGTCGTGTGGCTGCATGGAGGATGCTCCTGTGGGATCGGAGCCCAGTGTGGCGCCCGCCGGCTGGCGTTTCTGCCGTATAACTGCCAATGGATATGGTAGATCAGACATTCATCGCGTTGATCGATCCCACCCTGGCGGACGCCGGCGATGGTCCCGCGGTGCTGTCGTCGCAACTGCGCGCAACCGGACGACGCCGTACAGCACGCCACCGGCATGTGCGCGGCCAGCTGCTGGGTGCCCACCACGGCGTGCTGCGCATCGAAGCGGGGGATCTGCAGTGGCTGCTTCCTGCGGGGCACGTCGCATGGATACCGCCCTCGCTGCCCCACGCACTGGCGGAGGCAGAGGAGTTCGATGGCTGGAGCCTGTACTTCAGCGCTGCGGCCTGCGTGGAACTACCAGCGATACCACGTATTTTCCAGCCCAGCGCGCTGCTGCAGGCGGCGACGGCGCGGGCGCTGCAATGGCCCCATGCGCCACTGGATGCTGCGCAGGCACGCCTGGCCGGCGTGATCGCCGATGAGATTGCCGCCAGCACGCCGCTGCCGCTGGCCCTGCCACAACCGCGTGACCGGCGCCTGCGCCAGATCGCCGCCGCGCTGGCTCGCGCGCCGCACGACAACCGCACCGTCGAGGCCTGGGCCGCCAGCAGTGGCCTGTCGGGCCGCAGCCTGGCCCGCCACTGGCTGGCCGAGACCGGCATGACGCTGGGCCAGTGGCGACAGCGACTGCGTGTGCTGCTGGCGCTGCCACGCCTGCTGGCAGGTGATCCGGTGATCGGTGTTGCGCTGTCGATGGGGTACGACACGCCCAGCGCCTTCATCGCCGTGTTCAAGCGCGAGATGGGGGTGACGCCTGCGCGGTATGGGGAGGGGTGAGGTGTCCAACACTCCCGCTGTCTGCACTTGCGATTGGCGCCGGTGATCGCCCAGCGTTTCGCCACTTGGCAGGCAACGCGGTCCTGAAAACAACGAAGCCCGGAATGACCGGGCCTCGTTCGAAATCCGCCGGGCATGGCCCGGCGCTACCAGGTGGTCAACCGGAGATCGCCAGGCGTTCGTTGTGGTAGCGGCGCACGGCGGCGAACCACAGCACGGCGGCCAGGCCGAGGCTGGCGCCGAGGTAGATCGCCCACACCGAGGGGGTGATGGTCTCGTGGCGGATCACCTTCAGCAACATCTGGTTCTGCGACAGGAACGGTACTGCGTACTGCCACGGCTGGCTCTTCACCGGGTAGGCAATCAGCGCATAGCCCGGCAGCATCGGCAGCAGCATCAACCAGGTCATATGGCTCTGCGCTTCCTTCATGCTCTTGGCGGCTGCGGCCAGGAACGTCAGCAGCGAGGTGCCGATCAGCAGCATCGGCAACATCACCAGCAGCATCTGCACCATGGCGACGATGTTCATGTTGAGCTGGCGGCCGATGTTGCCCGGTGCAATCTGCGCGCTCACCTTGAACGCGGCCAGGGTCAACAGCAGCGAGGCGAAGCCAACCATGCAGGCGGCGGCGATCTTGCCACTGACAATGGCGCTACGCGATCCAGGCGTGGCCAGCAGCGGCTCCAGCGACTGACGCTCACGCTCGCCGGCGGTGGTGTCCATCACCAGGTAGGCGCCGCCGAGGAACGAGGTGAGGGTCAGCAGGATCGGCAGCAGCGCCGACAGCATCAGGCCACGCTTGGCTTCGGCACTGGCCATGTCCTGGCTGGCCACGTCCAGCGGTCGCGCTACCTGGGCGTCGATGCCCCGTGCCATCAGCCGCAGCGCTCCCACCTGCCCGTTGTAGGTGGCCAACGCCGCCTGCAGGCGTGCGGTTGGTACCTCGGCGGCACGCCGCGTGCTGTCGCGGATCACCTCTACCAGCGCCGGCTTGCCATCGGCCCAGTCCTTGCCGAAGTCCGGGCTGATGCGCAGCGCCACGTCGATGTCCTGCGAGCGGATGGCCTCGGCCAGATCCTTCGGCGCCGCAGCGGCATTCAGGCCCTGCGCGGCCAGGAAGCGCACCAGGTTCGGCGCGTGCTCGGCACCGATGGTGGGAATCTGCAGCGGCTGCTCGATCTGCGTGCGCACGCGGCTTTCGGACAGCTTGCCCATGCCCAGGATCAGCAGCGGGTACAGCAGCGGCCCGAACAGCAGGGTCAGCGCCAGCGTGCGGCGATCGCGCGACAGGTCACGCAGCTCCTTGCGCATCACCGTCATCAGGGTCGACATCATGCTCATGCGTGCAGGCCCTCTTCGCTGCCGATCAGTTTCACGAACGCATCCTCCAGATTGGCTTCACCGGACTGCGCGCGCAGTTCATCGGCGCTGCCGGCGGCCATCACCGTGCCCTTGGCAATGATCACGATGTGGTCGCACAGTGCACCCACCTCCTGCATGATGTGGCTGGACAGGATCACGCAGCGGCCTTCTTCGCGCAGCCCCAGCAGGAACCGGCGCAGCGCGCGGGTGGTCATCACGTCCAGGCCGTTGGTGGGTTCGTCGAGGATGACGTTGCGCGGGTCGTGCACCAGTGCACGGGCGATGGCGGTCTTGGTGCGCTGGCCCTGCGAGAAGCCGTCGGTCTGGCGATCCAGGATGTCGCCCATGTCCAGTGCATGCGACAGCACTTCGATGCGTTCGCGGATGTGCTGGGCCGAGAGGCCATGCAGTTCGCCGAAGTAGGCGATGTTCTCGCGTGCGGTCAGGCGCTTGTACACGCCGCGCGCATCGGGCAGCACCCCCAGGTGGCGGCGGACGTCCACCGGATTGCGTGCCGCATCGATGCCGTCGACGCTGATGCTGCCCTGGTCGGGCGTCATCAGCGTGTACAGCATGCGCATGGTGGTGGTCTTGCCGGCACCATTGGGGCCCAGCAGGCCGGTGATCTGGCCATCGGCGGCGCGGAAGCCGACGTTGGCCACGGCCTGGATGCGGCCGGTGCGGGTATCGAAGGCCTTGTGCAGGTTGTCGGCGACGATCATGGGGTCCATCCGTTGAACGAGGTGAACGCCGGCACGTAGCTCAGCGTGTCCAGGCAGCTGGCATCGAGCGCCTTGGCCTGGGTGGTGTCGATGAACTGGCCAAGCAGGCGCGGCATGCAGCCGGCGTTGAGCGTGCCGTGGCCCTGCCCACGGGCAACCAGCGCTCGGCCGTTGGGCAGGCCCTTGAGCACCTGCTCGGCGTAGCGCGGCGGGGTGACCGGGTCCAGTTCACCGGAGAGCAGCAACACGGGCAGATCGCCCTTCAGCGCTGCGGTGCTGGCGGCCGGCGCCGGCTGGTGAGGCCACACCGGGCAGGCAGCGAAGAACGCGCGCGCTGCTTCGGCACCGAACAGCGCGTCATCGCTTTCAGGCGGGGCCTGGTAGCGCGGCGCGTCTTCGCTGCAGATCACCGACCACTGCATGCCGCGATTGATCTGGAAATCCATGCTGCGGGTGGCGCCACGCACCAGCGAGGCAAGCGGTACGTAGCGGCCCTGTGCGGCTTCATCCAGCACCAGCGGCAGCAGCGAGGAGTACTCGGGCACGTAGGAGAAGGCGAACGCCAGGCCCACCACGCTGTCCGGCGAAAGCACGTCCTGGCGCGGCGCGTTCGTACCGGGGTCGCGGTAATCGACCGTCACCGGCGTGCGGCGCAGGGTGTCGGCCACGCTGCGCAGCTGTTCACGGGTATCCACCGGGAAGCGCTTGCTGCAGGCGGCATCCTTGCGGCACTGCGCCGACTGCAGGGTGATGGCGTTGTCGAAGGTCCTGGCGAACTCGCCACCCACCACCAGATCGTTGGGCACCACGCCATCGATCACGATGCTGCGGGTGTGCTGCGGGTAGGCCATGGCATAGCGCTGGGCCACGCGGGTGCCATAGGAACCCCCGACCAGATTGATCTTTTCAGCGCCCAGCGCCTGGCGCACGGCGTCCAGATCGGCAATGGCTTCGGTGGTGGTGTAGAAGCGCGGATCGGCACGGCCTTTCAGCGAGGCCAGGCACTGCGTGGCGAAGTCGCGCATCACCGCTTCGGTGGGCGCGGCGTCTTCGTCCAGCTGCAGTTCCTTGCCGTCGGCGCCCAGGCAGCTGAGCGGGTTGGAGCCGCCGGTGCCGCGCTGGTCGATCAGGAACACGTCGCGCTGCTTGCGCACCTGGCGCAGGGCGGTATCGACAACGACGGCCACCTCGCTGGCGGCCTGGCCGGGGCCGCCGGCCAGGAAGAACACCGGATCGGGCTGGCTGCTGCCGTCGCCGGATTCCAGCCAGGCGATGCGCAGGCCGATGCTGCGGCCTTCGGGATGGGCGCGATCCTCCGGCACCTGCAGGGTGGCGCACTGGGCTTCCACGTTGGCGCTGGCGCCGACGGTGGACAAGGTGCAGGGCTGGAAGCCGATCGTGCCGAAGCGGCGGTTGGGCGCGTCGGTGCTGCCCTTCGCGTCGACCGACGACGTTTGGTTGCAACCGGCAAGCATCAGGCTGGCCAGCATTCCGGCCAGCGCGAGGTGGTGTCTTTGCATCGTGCGTGTTTCCCCTGGAGGACGTTCCTGCCGACCACGACGGGCTGCCGCGGAAGATGTGACCCAACTTACACGGGCAGCGCGTCGGCGGCGATGGGCAGAGGCGGATTCCCGGCCGGGACGGCGCAGGCCAGGCGATCGCGGCCCTCGGCCTTGGCCCGGTACAGCGCCGCATCGGCCGCCGCCAGCAGCGTGGACAGGTCGCCGTGGCCTTCGTCCATCGCCAGACCGATGCTGGCGGTGACCGTCACCGCTCCGGTGGCCAGGCGCGCCGGGCACCGCTGCAGAGCGGTACGGATCGCTGCAGCCCCTGCCATTGCTTCGCCCTGCGTGCTGCCGGCCAGCACCAGCACGAACTCCTCGCCGCCGTAACGGCCCAGCAGGGCGTCACGGCCCTGCGTACAGCGCTGCAGCACCGCTGCAAAGTGGCGCAACACCTGGTCGCCGGCCAGATGGCCCCAGCGGTCATTGATCTGCTTGAAGTGATCGACATCCACCAGCAGCAGCGCCAGCGGCCGCCCCTGTCGACGCAGGCGCTGCAGACGCGCGTGGCCATCGGCCAGCACCGCACCGCGGTTGAGCAGGCCGGTCAGGCCGTCGGTGCGCGCCGCATGGCGCAGATCGACCAGCATCCGCTCAACCAGCAGCAGCACCATCGCGAAGCAGCGCGCCAGTTCCAGCATCACTCCGGCGATGTAGGTCGCGAACATCGGCGAACCGGTGCGCATGATGTCCTCGCCGGCATCCGGGGCCACCGGCAGGAACAGGCGCACGGCATACAGGCTGGCTTGGGCCAGGAACACCGCAGCGGCCAACCGGCAACTGGTGCGTTGCTGGGCCGGGGCATGGCGCAGCAGCAGCCATGCAATCCAGCCATCGACACCCAGCGCGAACACGCTGAACACCTGCAGGCGCATGCCCAGGTTCGGCCACAGCACAAGGAAGGCGAAGATGCAGGCCATGAACGCGGCCGCCATCAACAACGGCCACCACAGCGGCAACGGCTGCTCCAGGTGCAGCGCAACCCCGCGCAGCATCATCAGCGCGCACCCGGCCATCGCCGCGTTGCCGGCCAGCACGGCCGGCACCAGTGGCAGATAGGGGCGCAGCGCCAGCAGGGTCACGCCCAGGGTCAGCAGCCACAGGCTGGCGGTCCACTGGCGCAGCACCGGCTGCCCGCGCAGCACGACCAGCAGCAGCGAGAACCCCACGGCAATGCCGATGCAGAGCAGGAAGCCAAGCACGGTGATGGTGCGGAAATCCAGGGACATGCAGCGCTCGTCGGCCGGGGCGGCGCGCGCATCTTAGCGCCTTGCAGCGCGAATCCCGTGGCGTTCCCCGGCTTCGAGGGTGATGCCGGGTCTGAAAACGGCGAGCAGGACGACCGGCGCATGCGCAGAATCCGCGCACAACCCAGGAGACGCCCATGCACGCGTGGTACCTCGGTGGCATCGACCACCGCCCCTTCCTGCCCCTGTTCGAGATGAGTGACAACGCGCTCGCTGCACTGGGAATCCAGCGTCGCTGGGCGGGCGATTCAGGAGGACACCCCTGCCGGATCAGCCTGAGCGATCCTCCCTGCGGCAGCGAACTGCTCCTGCTGTCCCACGTGCACCTGCCGTTGCACTCGCCGTATCGCGCCTCCGGCCCGATCTTCGTGCAGCGCGGCGTGACCCGTTGCGTACTGCCTGCCGGGGAGGTGCCACCTTATGTGCAGCGCCGCATGATCTCGCTGCGTGCCTACGACAGCGCAGCGCTGATGCGCAGTGCGCAGGTCTGCGCCGGCACCGAGGTTGCCACGCAGCTGGACACGATCTTCGCCGATCCAGCGGTGGCCTTCGTCCAGCTGCACAACGCGGCACACGGCTGTTTCTCATGCCAGGCAGATCGGGTCGGCACCAGCGCCACGTAGCGCCAACCTCCATGACGTGATCGATGGCACGCCGATCACGTGACCGCTGGCGCATCCATTCAGCACCGCGTGAAGCCTGCGGGAAGGGCTTCACATGCACAGTCACGGATCGGCACTTCCATGGTTCCTCCGCCCGCACCACGACTCGATACTCGCTGTGGTGCCGCCGCAAGTCCGCCGCGCAGCGCAACGCCTGCGGTCACCGTTCCCTTTCGACGACCACAAGGATGCGCCATGTCATTCCGCTCCACACCAGTGCTGCTGGCCACCGCGTTCGCCGCCGCAGGCCTCGGCCTGGCCGGCACTGCAGCCGCTCACGGCACCATGACCACGCCGGTCAGCCGCGTCTATGCCTGCTTCCAGGGCAATCCCGAGAACCCGACCAATCCGGCCTGTGCCGCCGCCAAGGCGATCGGCGGCTCGCAGGCGTTCTACGACTGGAATGGCATCAACCAGGCCAACGCCAATGGCAACCACCAGGCGGTGGTACCCGATGGCAAGCTGTGCAGCGGCAACAACCCGACCTTCCGCGGCCTGGACGTGGACCGCAGCGACTGGCAGACCACGCCGATCCAGCCTGATGCCAATGGCAAATTCACCTTCGTGTTCAAGGCCACCGCGCCGCATGCCACGCGCGACTGGCGCTTCTTCGTCACCCGCGAAGGCTGGCAGCCGGGCAGCCCCTTGCGCTGGGCCGACCTGCAGGAATTCTGCACGCTGGGCAATACACCGCTGTCGGCCGATGGCACCTACAAGCTGCAGTGCACGTTGCCGCAGCGCAGCGGCCAGCACGTGATCTACAACACCTGGCAGCGCTCGGATTCGACCGAAGCGTTCTACACGTGCATGGACGTGCGCTTCCAGGGCGGCGGCGGCACGCCAGCACCGCAATGGCAGGATGCCGGCCCGGTCACTGCGCGCGGTGAGCTGCCGGTCGGCACGACGCTGGCGCTGCGCGTGTTCAACGCCAACGGCAACGATGTCGAGCGCGTGGAGGCCACCCTGGCCAGCGGCCAGACCGCCGCGGCACAGTGGCCGCTGGTGCTGGCACGCAGGGTCAATGCCGATGCACAGCATGCGCGGCTGGGTGTGCTCAGCAACGGCGTGATCACGCCCACCGCATCGGCCACCGCCAACCGTGTGTACCTGAAGGACGGCAACCGCTTCCAGCTCGACACCAAGGTGCCGGACCCGGGTACGCCGTCGCCGGGCGGTGATTTCGACCATGTGTACCCGGCCGGTATCGGCAGCTACGTGCCGGGCCAGACCGTGGTGAAGGGCACCGACGGCAAGCTGTACGCCTGCCGCCCGTTCCCGGAAGGTGCGTGGTGCAACGTCAATGCCGATGCCTATCGTCCGGGCACCGGCTCTGCCTGGCGGGACGCTTGGATCGCGTACTGAGATGCCCTGCGGGGAACGGCGTTTTTTCGTCGTTCCCCCTCGGAATGCGAAGTTCATCGCAGCGCAGAAAACGCACCCTTACCTTTCAAACTATTCCTATGGAGCGTGCCGGGACGCATGTCGAAACTCCGCAGGGTTCCACCACCCACAGGAGATTCCTGATGCACCTGTCCCATCGGACCGTCCTTGCACTGTCCTTCATCGCGGGTCTGGCGCTGCCTGGCAGCGCCTTCGCCCATGGCACCATGTCCAAGCCCACCAGCCGTGTCTACGCATGCTATCTGGGCAACCCGGAAAACCCGACCAATCCGGCCTGCGCCGCCGCCAAGCAGCTGGGCGGTGCCCAACCGTTCTACGACTGGGCTGGTGTCAATCAGGCTCATGCCAACGGCAACCACCAGGCGGTGGTTCCGGACGGGCAACTGTGCAGCGGCGGCAACTCCACCTATCGCGGCCTGGACCTGAACCGCAGCGACTGGGCCACCTCGCCGATACGGGCCGACGCGCGCGGTCGCTACACCTTTGAATTCCTGGGTTCCGCTCCGCACGAAACCCGTGAGTGGAAGTTCTACGTCACCCGCGATGGCTGGCAACCTGGCTCTCCCCTGCGCTGGGGTGATCTGGAAGCCTTCTGCACGCTGGGCAACGTACCGTTGTCCGCCGGTGGCGTATACAAGCTGGACTGCCCGCTGCCAAAGCGCGAGGGCCAGCACATCATCTACAATACCTGGCAGCGCTCGGATTCGCAGGAGGCCTTCTACACCTGCATGGACGTGCGTTTCGAAGGCGGTGGTGGCGTCACCCCGCCGCCGCAATGGCAGGACGCAGGTCCGGTCATCGCGCGGGGCGCGCTGGACACCGGGACCACCTTGACCCTGCGGGTGTTCAGTGCCAACGGCAACGATCTGGAACGCCCGGCGCTGACACTGAGCGCTGGTCAGACCGCAGCGAATCAATGGCCCTTGGCGCTGGCACGGCAGGTCAACGCCAACGCGCAGCACGCACGTGTGGGTGTAATGAAAGACGGGATGATCACGCCGGTCGCTTCTGCCACGGATAATCGTGTCTACCTCAAGCCTGGCAACCGCTTCCAGCTCGAAACACTGGTTCCGGGACCGGGCCCGATAGACCCACCTCCAGGTGACTACGACTTCATCTACCCGGCTGGTATCGGCAGCTATAAACCCGGCGAAACCGTGGTGAAGGGCACCGACGGCAAACTGTACGCCTGCCGTCCCTTCCCGGAAGGTGCGTGGTGCAACATCAATGCCGATGCCTACCGTCCGGGCACCGGCTACGCTTGGCGGGATGCCTGGGTCGCGTACTGAGGCAGGTTCCGGAGGCGGCATGAGGCCGCCTCCGGTACATGAGGGGGTTGCCGGCCAGCGGCCGGCACTACCCGGGCCTATTTGCTGCTGACGTACTTCTCGCGGCGGATCTGCGGGTTGCCCAGTCCGGCAGCCTTGAGCAGCTCGGCGCAGGCGTCGACCATGTCCGGGTTGCCGCACAGGTAGGCGATGTCGGTGGCCGGGTCCGGCGAGAAACCGGCCAGCGCCTGCTGCACGTAGCCATGCTGCACGTCGGGATGCGGATCGGCCGGCAGTTCGCGCGACAGGCACGGAACATAACGGAAGTTAGGATGCTTTTCGGCGAAGCTGTAGAAATCTTCGCTGTACAGCAGCTCGCCCGGGCTGCGCGCGCCCTGCAGCAGCACGATCTGCACGCCCCGCTCGGCCATGGCCGTTTCCAGCAGCGGCAGCATCGAGCGGTACGGGGTGACGCCGGTGCCGGTGGCGATCAGCAGGTAGCGGGCGTTGTGGTCGCCGGGGTTCAGGCAGAACCGGCCATAGGGGCCGGACGCATTGATCTGGCCGCCCTGCTCCAGCGCCTCGAACAGGGCCGTGGCGGCGCCGCCGGGCACGAAACTGACCGCGATATCCACCGCCTCGCCCGGGCCCAGCGCGTGGTCGTGGATGGTCGCCAGCGAGTAGCTGCGCTTGGTTTCGGTGCCGTCGGCATAGCTGAAATGGACCTGGATGAACTGGCCGGGCTGGAAATCCAGCGGCTGCCCATCGTCACGCACGAACTGGTAGTGGCCGACGGTCGGGGCCAGCATGCGGCAGCCGACCAGCTTGAGGGGGAATTGAACAGGCACGACTTTTCGGGACAGTGTGTAGCCGGGGCAAGCCCTCGGGGTCTTCTATAATAGCCCCTCCCCGCCCCCTCTCCAGCGCCAGCCCATGGGCGCGAAGGCTTCGAGCTTGGCATCCCAGAACGATATGGCGCCCGCCCTGCGCGTGCGCGACCTGCGCAAGACCTACGACAACGGCACCCAGGCCCTGAAGGGTGTTTCCCTGGAAGTGGCTCCGGGCGACTTCTTCGCCCTGCTCGGCCCCAACGGCGCCGGCAAGTCGACCCTGATCGGCATCATCAGCTCCCTGGTCAACCTCAGCGAGGGCCAGGTGGAGGTGTTCGGCAGCGACCTGGTGCGCAACCGCAGCGCCACCATGCGCCTGATCGGGCTGGTGCCGCAGGAAATCAACTTCAACCTGTTCGAGAAGCCCTTCGACATCCTGGTGAACTACGCCGGTTTCTACGGTGTGCCGCGCCAGGAAGCCGAGCAGCGCGCCGAAGAGGAACTGAAGCGCGCGCACCTGTGGGAGAAGGCCCAGGTGATGAGCCGCACACTGTCCGGCGGCATGAAGCGCCGGCTGATGATCGCCCGCGCGATGATGACCCGCCCGCGCCTGCTGATCCTGGACGAACCGACCGCCGGCGTGGACATCGAGATCCGCCGCGACATGTGGCGCGTGCTGAAGGAGATCAACGCGGCCGGCACCACGATCATCCTCACCACGCACTACCTGGAAGAGGCCGAGTACCTGTGCCGGCACCTGGCGATCATCAACCACGGCCAGATCGTCGAGCAGGGCCCGATGCGCGCGTTGCTGGCCAAGCTGGACGTGGAAGGCTTCCTGCTGGACATCGACGGTGAACTGCCGGCGCAGCTGCCGGTGATCGAAGGCGCGACGTTGACCGCCCCGGACCCGCACACGCTGGACATCGACATGCCGCGCGCGATGGACCTCAACCGCGTGTTCGCCACGCTGAACGAGGCTGGCATCCGCGTGCGTTCGATGCGCACCAAGAGCAACCGCCTGGAGGAGCTGTTCGTGCGCCTCACCGGCAACCTGGAGACTTCCGCATGAGCACCACCGAGCTGACCGACGGCCAGCGCAACCGCGTCGCACTGATGACCATCGTGCGCCGCGAAGTCGCCCGCATCATGCGCATCTGGGGCCAGACCCTGGTGCCACCGGCGATCACCATGACCCTGTACTTCCTGATCTTCGGCAACCTGATCGGGTCGCGCGTGGGTGAGATGGGCGGCTACAGCTACATGCAGTTCATCGTGCCGGGCCTGGTGATGATGAGCGTGATCCAGAACAGCTACGGCAACATCAGTTCCTCGTTCTTCGGCGCCAAGTTCGGCCGCCATGTGGAAGAGCTGCTGGTCAGCCCGATGCCGAACTGGGTGATCCTGTGGGGCTACGTGGCCGGTGCCGTGCTGCGCGGCCTGATGGTGGGCGTGATCGTGCTGATCATCGCGATGTTCTTCACCCCGGTGCGCATCCCGCACCCGATCGTGATGCTGACCACGGTGATCCTGGGCGCGACGATCTTCTCGCTGGCCGGCTTCATCAACGCGGTGTATGCGAAGAAGTTCGACGACGTGGCGATCGTGCCGACCTTCATCCTGACCCCGCTGACCTACCTGGGTGGCGTGTTCTATTCGGTGAAGCTGTTGCCGACCTGGGCCGAGGCGGCCACCCACGCCAACCCGATCTTCTACATGGTCAACGCGTTCCGCTATGGCCTGCTGGGCAGCAGTGACGTTCCGCTGCCGGTGGCCTACGGCCTGATGATCGGCTTCGTGGTGGTGCTGACGGCACTGGCGCTGTGGCTGCTGCGCCGTGGCGTGGGCATGCGCAGCTGAGTTTTGCCTGCAGGGCCTGCGGCCCCGCACCCGCTGAATCAACTTCAACGGCAACGGCAAAAGCTGACTATCCGTGGCATGGCGGGAGCCTGGTGGGTGTCGACCTTGGTCGACACTGTAGATCCACGCCATGCGTGGATGAAGCGATCTCTGTAGAGCCAAGCCGATGCTCGGCTCTTTTCGTTTGGGATTGCGGCTAGGCTGTGGCGATGAAGATCACTTCCATTCCGTTGGACAAGGCCGTGTCGGACGGCCCCATCGATGCCTTCAGCCACGCGCTGCTGGGCGATTCGCCCACGCTGGATGAGGTGCTGGGATACCTGGCCACACGGCACGCAGCTGATCCCCGGCACCGCTATCTGTGCACGCTTGATGATGCCGGTCAGTGCCGCTACACCAGCATGCACGCGTCAGACGACGCGCGCATCGCGCTGTACGAGGACGAAGACCCGGCAACCCCCGACGATGCGTTGGCGGCACGCGAGCGATTGCTGGCGCATGTCATCGCGCAGCTCGAGCATTCCTCTCATCGGCTGGAATGGAGCGCGCTGGCAGGCACACTGATGTGCAGTGACGCAGACATCGAGGCGCTGGTTGCTGCCAATGCCGCGCCGGATCTGATCGTCGACGAGGTGGTCTGCGTGCAGCAGGTACCCGTGGTCCGTGACGACCTGCTGATCGCCGCCCTGCCCAATGGCTACTTCAGCGCCGACTGGGACATCTTCCAGAACCATGCCCTGATCCGGCACCTGCAGGAACACCATGGCTACCGCCTGTTCGGGCTTGGCGCATCGTGGTTGGGCTTCCAGCGCGACAGCGCGCCGTTGCCTGCGGAAGCGAGTGCTCTGGTCACGGATCTGCAGCACATCTTTGCCACAGGAAGGGACGACACCTGGTCGCACCTGGCTGCGACGCTGGCCACCCGCACCACGCTTCTGCTGGGATACACCGAAGACTTCAGCGAGCAGCTGCGCTGAGTACCGCTCTGCATGGGCGAGCGCAGCGAGCGACCCGCTTCCGCCCTTGAACTGCTTCACGCGGTGGCGGTGGCCGCGCCGGGCCAACCCCACTGAACAGTGCTTTCCGCGAACCACCACGGGGGGCACCGCCGTTGGCCGCAATCTCCGGCACAATCGCAGTTCTGATTCCCCCAGAACACGGTGAACCTGCAATGCGCATCCTGATCCTCGGCGCCGGCGGTACCGGCGGTTACTTCGGTGGTCGACTGGCCCAGGCCGGCGTGGACGTGACCTTCCTCGTGCGCCCCGCCCGCGCAGCGCAGCTGGACCGCGATGGGCTGGTCATCCACAGCCCGATCGGCGATGCCTGCTTCCCGGTGCAGCACGTGACCGCCGAGGCACTGCCCGCGCTCGCCGCGGAGAAGCCGTTCGATCTGGTCATTCTCAGCTGCAAGGCCTATGACCTGGACAGCTCGATCGATGCCATCGCGCCGGCAGTCGGTGCGAACACCACCGTGCTGCCGATCCTCAACGGCCTGCATCACTACAACGCACTGGATGCGCGCTTCGGTCGTGAGGCGGTGCTCGGCGGCCTGTGCTTCATCAGCGCCACCAAGGCCGCCGACGGCGCCGTGCTGCATCTGGGCAAGCCGGCCAAGCTCACCTTCGGCGAGCGCGATGGCAGCGCGATCTCCGCGCGCGTGCGCGCCTTCGCTGCCGCCTGCGCACAGGCCAATCTTGATCACCTGGCCAGCGAGCACATCGGCCAGGAGCAATGGATCAAGTACACCTTCCTGACCGCGCTGGCCGCAGCCACCTGCCTGCTGCGTGCGGACATCGGCACCATCGTCGCTACCCACGATGGCGAGGCGATCGTGCGTGGCCTGTACGACGAGTGCCTGGCCGTGGCCGAGGCCGCCGGTGAACCGATTCCCGAAGCCGCGCAGGACAACGCGCGCGGCACCTTGACCCAGGCCGGATCTGCGCTGAAGGCATCGATGCTGCGTGACCTGGAGGCCGGCCAGCAGGTGGAGGTCGAGCAGATCGTCGGCGACATGCTGGCGCGTGCGCGCAAGGCCGACCAGGAAGCCCTGCTGCTGCAGGTCGCCTACAGCAGCCTGCAGGCCTACCAGGCACTGCGCAGCGCGTGAGCTTCGCGTTGCAGGCCAACGCACTGCCAGCGCGGGTGCTGATCCTCGGCCTGGGCTGGAGCGGATGCGTGCTGGCCACGCAGTTGCAGGCACGTGGCGTGCAGGTTGCTGGGACGGTGCGCGATCCGGCAGCGGCGCCCGATGACGGTCTTCGTCGGTATCGGTTGCAGGCCGACACCGCACCTTCGCCCGATCTGCTCGAGGAGATCGCACACGCCGATGCCGTGCTGTGCAGCGTGCCGCCCGATGCCGAGGGCGATCCTGCCTTGCGCCTGCTGCTGCCCGCGCTGTTGGCCAGCCCAGCACTGCGCTGGGTCGGCTATCTGTCGTCCACCTCGGTGTATGCCGATCGCGCCGGCGGTTGGATCGACGAGCGCAGCGCGGCCGACGCCACCGACGCGGCCGGCGTGCAGCGCCTGCTCGCGGAAGCACAGTGGCGTGCACTGGCCGGACAACGCGGCATCGCCTCGGCGGTGTTCCGCCTGCCAGGCCTGTACGGACCGGGCCGCAATGCGCTGGTGCAGTTGTCACAGGGCCGTGCACGCCACGTGGTTCGCCCGGACCAGGTGTTCAACCGACTGCACGTGGATGACCTGGCAACCGTCATCATCGCCGCAATGCGGCGACCGGCCCGGCAGGGTCTCTACCTGCCCAGCGACGACGAGCCCGCACCGCCGCAGGATGTGCTGGCCTTCGCCGCGAAGCTGGGCGGGTTTGCGCTGCCGCCCGCCGTGGCCTGGGATGACCCGGCACTGAGCCCGACGCTGCGACGCTTCTACGAGAGCAACAAGCGCATCGACAGCCGGGGCACGCGTGAAGCGCTGGGGTGGGCGCCACGGTTTCCGACGTATCGGGAAGGGCTGAAGGACCTTGCCGCTTCGCTCGCCGGGCATGGCCCGGCGCTACCGGACAGCGCTTTGTAGAGCCGAGCCCATGCTCGGCTGCTCTCCGTGTCCGTCGCGCTGCGCGCGATGAGCCGAGCATGGGCTCGGCTCTACGGATCAACCCGCGTCGGGCAGACGGAAGAACGTGCGCGCGGCCGCCGTGGCATTGGCCGCGGTCAACGCAACGTCCTCGCCACGGTCACGTGCCAGCTCTTCCACGATGTGCGACAGGAACATCGGTTCGTTGCGGCGATCCTTCGGCATCGGCTTCAGTGTGCGTGGCAGCAGGTACGGCGCGTCGGTCTCGATCATCAGGCGGTTGGCCGGGATGTTCTTCACCAGTTCGCGCAGGTGCGCTCCACGGCGCTCATCGCACAGCCAGCCGGTGATGCCGATGTACCAGTCCTGGTCCAGGTAGTCGAACAGTTCATCGCGTTCGCCGGTGAAGCAATGCACCACCGCCGGGCCGATGCGACCTTCGAAGTTCTTCATCTGTGCCATGAAATCGGCATGCGCGTCGCGCTGGTGCAGGAACAGCGGCTTGCCATTGTCCGCGGCCAGCTGCAGCTGGCGCTCGAACGCACGGTGCTGGGCCGGGCGCGGCGAGAAATCACGGAAGTAGTCCAGCCCACACTCCCCCACCGCCACCACTTCCGGATGGGCGTGCAGCGCGCGCATCTCGGCATCGCATTCGTCGGTGTATTCCACCGCATGATGCGGGTGCACGCCGGCGGTGGCATACAGGAAGCCCGGATGCTGCTGCGCCAGCTGTACCGCCAACGGCGAGTGCTCGCGGCTGGCGCCGGTGATGACCATCTGCACCACGCCGGCCTGGCGCGCACGGTCCAGCACGGCATCGCGGTCGCGGTCGAAGGAGTCGTGGGTCAGGTTGGCGCCGATATCGATCAGGTGCATGGTCATCGCGGGGGAAAAGTGCCCGCGCATTGTACCTGCGCCGGCCGTGGCCCCTTATCCTTTGCATAATGAACGCCCCGCTCTTCCCGATTTCCCCGCTGCTGCCACAGATCCAGCAGCACCTGGCTGCGCAGCCGCGGCTGGTGCTGGAAGCCCCACCCGGCGCAGGCAAGACCACCCAGGTGCCGCTGGCGCTGCTGGACGCACCGTGGCTGCAGGGCCGGAAGATCATCCTGCTGGAACCGCGCCGGGTGGCTGCGCGCAGCGCGGCGCTGTTCATGGCACGACAGCTCGGTGAAGAGGTCGGTGGCACGGTCGGCTACCGCATCCGCTTCGAGAACAAGATCTCGGCACGCACCCGCATCGAGGTCGTCACCGAGGGCATTCTCACCCGCATGCTGCAGGACGACCCGATGTTGGAAGAGGTCGGCGCGATCCTGTTCGACGAATTCCACGAACGCCACCTCAGCGGCGATCTGGGCCTGGCGCTGGCGCTGGACGTGCAGGCACAGCTACGCGATGACCTGCGTCTGGTGGTGATGTCGGCAACGTTGGATGGCGAGCGCTTGGCACGCTTCCTCGATGCGCCGCGACTGAGCAGCGAGGGCCGCAGCTACCCGGTGGCGATCAGCCATTTCCCGGCGCGCCGCGATGAGACGCTGGAACTGCAGGTGCGCCGCGCGGTGCAGCAGGCCCTGGCCGATCACCCCGGTGACCTGCTGGTGTTCCTGCCCGGCCAGCGCGAGATCGCGCGGGTGCAGGCCGGCCTGCAGGAATCGCTGGATGCCGGCGTCGAAGTACTGGCCCTGCATGGTGAGCTGCCGGTGGAACAGCAGGCGCGCGTGCTGCAGGCCGCCAGCGACGGCCGCCGCCGCGTGGTGCTGGCCACCAACGTGGCCGAGTCGTCGGTGACCCTGCCCGGCGTGCGCGTGGTGATCGACAGCGGCCAGGCACGCGAACCGCGCTACGACCCCAACAGCGGCTTCACCCGGCTGGACGTGGTCTCCATCGCCCAGGCGTCGGCCGACCAGCGCGCCGGTCGCGCCGGTCGCGTGGCCGAAGGCGTGGCCTGGCGGCTGTGGCCGCAGTCGCAGCGATTGGAGCCGCAGCGCCGGGCCGAGATCGACCAGGTGGAACTGGCCGGACTGGCACTGGAACTGGCCGCTTGGGGCAGCAGCGACCTGCGCTTCCTCGATCCACCACCTGCCGGCCCGATGGGCGCCGCCCGCGAACTGCTGCAGCGGTTGGGCGCATTGTCCAGCAGTGGTGCGATCACCGCACTCGGCCGCCGCGTACTGGCGCTGGGTACGCACCCACGGATGGCGGCGATGCTGCTGGCCGCGCCCGATGCACGTTCGCAGGCGCTGGCCGCCGATCTGGCCGCGCTGCTGGAAGCGCGCGATCCGCTGCGCCAAGGCGGTGACGCGCTGGCGAGCCGCTGGCGCGCACTGGCCGCGTTCCGCAATGGCCGCACACCGGGCGATGCCAACCGTAGCGGGCTGGCCGCCATCGATGCCGCCGCCAAGCAGTGGCGTCGCCGCCTGCGCTGCGAAGCCACGCCGCCGGCCAGCATCGAGGCCCATCAGCTGGGTGACCTGCTCGCTCACGCCTTCCCTGATCGGATCGGCTTCCAGCATCCCGGCGATCCACTGCGTTACCTGCTGGCCAATGGGCGCAGCGCGCGCCTGCACGAGCTGAGCGACCTGCGTGGCGAACCGTGGCTGGTGGCCAGCGAGCTTCGCTTCGAGGCACGCGATGCGCTGCTGCTGCGTGCCGCACCGGTGGACGAAGGCCAGCTGCGCAAGGCGTGGCCGGAGCGCTTCGTCACCGAAGATGTGGTCCGCTGGGACAGCGAGCGCCGCGCCCTGGTGGCCCTGCGCGAGACCCGTTTCGACCGCATCGTGTTGGACAGCCGCTCGGCCGGCCGGGTCGATCCGCAGCACGCCGCGCAGGCGCTGACCGACGCGGTGGCCGAGCTCGGCCTGCAGGCGCTGCCATGGACCGAAGGCCTGCGCCAGTGGCAGGCACGGGTGGAATCACTGCGGCGCTGGATGCCGGAGTTGGATCTGCCCGACTGCAGCGACGCGGCCCTGCTGGCCAACCGTGCGCAGTGGCTGCAGCCCGCGTTCGCCGGCAAGAGCCGTCTGGATGCGCTGGACGAGTCCAGCTTCGGCGAGGCGCTGAAGTCGCCGCTGGAGTGGTCGCAGCGGCAGCTGGTCGAGCGCCATGCGCCGACCCGCATTACCGTGCCGTCCGGACTGGAGCGGCCGATCACCTACGAGTTGGACAGCGAAAGTGGCGAGCCCTTGCCACCGGTGCTGGCGGTGAAGCTGCAGGAACTGTTCGGCCTGGCTGATACGCCGCGCATCGCCGATGGGCGCGTGCCGCTGACCCTGCACCTGCTCTCCCCCGGCGGCCGCCCGTTGCAGGTCACCCAGGACCTGCGCAACTTCTGGGAAAGCACCTACGCCGAAGTGAAAAAGGAAATGAAGGGGCGCTACCCGCGGCATCCGTGGCCGGATGATCCGTGGACCGCGACGGCCACGCACCGGGCCAAGCCGCGCGGAACCTGAAGGGCGGGGTCAGAGCCGTTTCCCAACGGAAAGGGATCCGACCCACCCTGCCTGATCCTGAATGGCTACGCTAAAGTCACACCGCCTGCGGCCCCGACTGACATACCGTTTACGGGCAACACGCGACACTGGACTTCGACCCGAGGCAAAGGACCCCCGCATGAGCAAGCTCACCGTAATCACCGACCGCGCTCTGGAGCGCGCCCTGGAACTGGCCCACACCGCCGGCGATGGCCTGAAGAGCGCCGGTGGCAGCCTGCGCAATGCGGACTGGATCAAGACCGGCGCCGCCATCGGCGCAGTGAAGACCGGCGGCAAGGTCGCCACCAAGTTCGCACGCCGCAACCCGGCCGTGACCATCGCCGCTGCTGCCGTCGGTGTCGGCCTGCTGGGCTATGCGCTGTACCGCAAGCAGCAGAAGAAGAAGGCTGCCAATGGCCACGTGGTGAATGGGCAGGCGCAGCGCATCAACGCACGTGACCGCCGCAACGACACCGTGGTGGACGAGCACAGCGATATCGGCAGCGACGCCTGAGTGTGACCGACCGGGTCAGAGCCCTTCCTGCGGAAGGGATCTGACCCCGAGCCAGGGCCGGATGCCGCGAGGTATCCGGCCCTTTCTGTTTCAGCCGATCTGCCGCCACTGCCCCGGCTGCAGGTCGTCCAGCCGGTAGGGTCCCATCGAAACGCGGACCAGGCGCAGCGTCGGCAGGTTCACCGCCGCGGTCATCCGCCGCACCTGGCGATTGCGGCCCTCGCGGATAGTGATCGCCAGCCAGGCATCGGGGACGGTCTTGCGGAAGCGCACCGGCGGATCGCGTGTCCACAGCGACGGCGCCGGATCGAGGCGCTCGATCTTCGCCGGCAAGGTCGGCCCGTCATTCAGCTCCACCCCATCGCGCAGCCGTTGCAGCTGCTCATCGCTGGGCGTGCCTTCCACCTGCACCCAGTAGGTCTTGTCGGCCTTGTGCCTGGGGTCGGTCAGCTTGTGCGCCAGCGTGCCGTTATCCGTCAGCAGCAGCAGGCCTTCGCTGTCATGGTCCAGACGACCGGCGGCATACACGCGCGGCGGCAGGCCGAACCCGGCCAGGGTCGGCCGCGGCGGCACGCTGCGGTCGGTGAACTGGCAGAGCACGTTGAAGGGCTTGTTGAAGGCGATCAGCATTGCGGGCACGGCAGTCGGCGGATGAGGCATTGTCCCATGCCGCGCCATGCGCCACGTCCCTGTCGCGCTGCGCGCGATGAGCCGAGCATGGGCTCGGCTCTACAGGGTCCGCACATGCCCCTCTTACGGCTTGATGAAGCGCAGGGTCATGCGGTCGCTTTCGCCGATCGCCTGGTACTTCGCATCATCGGCCTTGTCGTGCTGGTTGGTCGGCGGCAGCGTCCACACGCCGTTCGGGTGGTCCTTGGTGTCGCGCGGATTGGCGTTGATCTCGCTGCGCGCATCCAGTTTGAAACCAGCCGCCTCGGCCATCGCGATCACCTGCTGCTGGCCGACATAGCCGGTGTCATCGTCGTCGGCCACATCGGCCTTGGCGCGATGCTCGACCACGCCCAGCACGCCGCCCGGCTTGAGCACGTTGTAGAAGCCCTGGAACATGCCCTGCGCCTGGCCGGCCTTGCGCCAGTTGTGCACGTTGCGGAAGGTCAGGACCACGTCGGCTGAATTGGCCGGGCCGAAGACCGGCTTGGCTGGATCGTAGGCGACCACGGCGGTCTTGCCGAACTGTGCCGGGGCGCCGGCGTACTTCTTCTCCAGGCTGTCGCGGCTGCGCTGCTGGTAGTCACGGCCGCGGCCTTCGGGCACGGCCATCGGGTCGACCACGGCGGCGACGTAATGACCCTTGTCATGCAGCAGCGGCGCCAGGATCTCCGAGTACCAGCCGTTGCCGGGGGTGATCTCGATGACGGTCTTTTCCGGAGCCACCTTGAAGAACGACAGCGTCTGCGCCGGATGACGGAAGCCATCGCGCTTGATGTTGTTGGCATCGCGGGTGGGCGCCTTCACCGCCGCCTCGATGGCCGGCGAGACCTCGATCTTCGCCGGCGCGACCGTGGCCGGTGCGGCGAACGCGGGAACAGCAGCAAGCAGGGCCGAAGCAAGCAGCAGGCGGCAGCCACGCAGGGACGAAGCAGGCATCATCGGGACGACTCCAGCGGAAGATGCGGCGAGACTAGCAGTCGCAGCGTCCAAGGTGTTCACAAAACGTTAGCGGCGTGCGCATCGCGGAACACTGTTTTGTGGTCGCCGCCGCAGCACGGTCACACATCGCGTTCTATTCTGGAGCACTTCCCCCAAGGAGTCCGTGCCCATGACGGCAACCCGCGAACTGGGCCGTTCCGGCCTGCATGTACGTCCGCTCGCCTTCGGTGGCAACGTGTTCGGCTGGAGCGCCGATGAGAAGGCCAGCTTCGCCCTGCTCGATGCCTTCGTCGACGCCGGTTTCAATCTGGTCGACACCGCCGATGTGTACTCGGCCTGGGTGCCGGGCAACGCCGGCGGCGAATCGGAAACACTGATCGGCAAGTGGTTCGCGCGCAGCGGCAAGCGTGACAAGGTGGTGCTGGCGACCAAGGTGGCCAAGTGGGCCGAACGCCCCGGCCTGACCCCGGACAACATCACTGCGGCGGTCGAGGATTCGCTGCGCCGCCTGCAGACCGACGTGATCGATCTGTACCAGGCCCACGAGGATGACGAGTCGACGCCGCTGGAAGCCACGCTGGCTGCGTTCGGCCGCCTGATCGAAGCCGGCAAGGTACGTGCGATCGGTGCCTCCAACTACAGCGCCACGCGCCTGGCCGATGCGCTGAAGGTGTCCACCGACTACAAGCTGCCGCGTTACGAAACCCTGCAGCCGGAGTACAACCTGTATGACCGCGCCGGCTACGAAAAGGAACTGGAACCGCTGGTGCAGCGCGAGCAGATCGGCGTGATCGGCTACTACGCGCTGGCCAGTGGCTTCCTCAGCGGCAAGTACCGCACGCCGGCCGATGCGGCCAAGAGCCCGGCGCGTGGCGAGACAGTAGTGAAGCGCTATCTGAACCCGCGCGGCCTGCGCATCCTGCAGGCGCTGGATGACGTGGCCAGCAAGCACGGCGCCAGCGCTGCGCAGATCGCACTGGCCTGGCAGATCGCACGGCCGTCGATCACCGCGCCGATCGTCAGCGCTACCAGCGTCGAACAGCTGCACGATCTGCTGGCGGCGGCGAACGTGTCGTTGAGCGTGCAGGATGTCGCGCAGCTGGATGCCGCCAGCACGGAAGCCTGAGTTGCAGTGCCGGCCGCTGGCCGGCATTGCACAACAGCGAAGAAAATAATTGAACAAAATAGTTGCGCACGACTAAATCGTGGTTTATCGTGCGCACCTCGTTTCAACAACCACTGGAAACTTCCCTTGAACGCGCATTCCGTCGCCACCGCCAAACTGCTGCCATGCCTGCGCATGGACGTGCTGGCGCGCGCGTTCTGCAAGGAAGTCCAGCTGACAACGGCCTGATACCCGCCCTGCGGAGATCGGCCACCCCGATCTCCGAGGCCTGACGACGCCCTCGGAACGCAAGTCCCGGGGGCGTTTTCATTTGCGTCGGCGCAAGGACCGGCGATGCCAGAACTGCACCCCACGCGGCAACCCGCCGCTCACTGACCCAGGTTTTTCCGCCCCACCGGAGGATTTTCTCCGCGTGCACGGCAACGCCTGGACATTATCTGCATCGCACCCAAACATTATCGCTCGCGATAATGTCGGTGGCCTGCACCCTCGACTACCAACGGTCCCGTTTCAACCACGGGCTGGTGCGCGCGGCATTGCCGTGGCGTATGCCGGAGGTCGCGGACATGCCATCGCCTGGATCGCCTGCTGGAGGCAGGCGCCGGTTCGCCGGCACGCGGTTCGATTCCGCGCGGTTCACCACTGGATAGCTCAGTCGGGTAGAGCAACGGACCCTGATTCCGTCTGTCGTGGGTTCGACTCCCACTCCAACCACATGACCTTCCACGTCATGACGTAAAGCAACACCCGGGGCGCACGCCCCAGCGGCCATCGTCGCCGGTCCTGCGAACGCCTTCGGGCGTTACAGGAAGGGCAACGGACCGCACGCCGGGCCTCGGCCCGCCGTCAATGCCAGCCACGTTCCGCCCCGGTGCTGCCTGCCGGGAACGACGACGGCAGCACTGCCGGTGCACCGAAGGCTCCGCGCGCGGACCGTCCGCCGATGGCCGCCCTCTTCCGCTGCCTGCACGTGGTGTGCACGCGGCCTCGCCACGACCTGATCGACCCGGGTCCTGGCGATTCATCCGCAACGGGTCGAACCACCAGAGCCATACAAGGAGAGACTCCCATGTTCTGGACCATCAAGGTCGTGATCGGCGACGGCGAGCGCGGCCTGGTGTATCGCAACCGTCGTTTCCAGCAGATCCTGCTGCCGGGTGTGCACCGCCTGTCGCTGTTCGGCGGCCGCCCGCAGGTGGACATCCACAACGCATCGAAGGGCGCGGCCTACTCCGGCAGCGACCAGGACAGCCTGATCGAAGCGCTGGGCGCGACGCTGGACACGCACTTCGTGCTGGCCAACGTCGGTGCCGGCGAGGTCGGCCTGCTGCTGCGCAACGGCCGCATCGACGAGGTGCTGCCGCCGGGCAGCCGCCGCCTGTACTGGCGCGGTTCTGTCGACACTCAGGTGCGCGTGATGGCACTCGGTGACGAGCCGCGCGTCCCGGCGGACGTGCAGCAGCGGCTGGGCCAGCTGGGCGTGCTGCCGCGTGTGGCGGTGATCAGCACCGTGCCGAGCGAGTCGGTGGGCCTGCTGTTCATCGATGGCACGCTGCGGCAGACGCTGGACGCCGGCCTGCACGCGTTCTGGAACTTCAACGGCAACGTGTCGGTGGAGCGTGTGGAGCTGCGTGCGCGTTCGCTGGACGTATCCGGCCAGGAGCTGCTCAGCCGCGACAAGGTGACCCTGCGGGTGAACCTGGCCGCGACCGTGCAGGTGGTCGACCCGGTGCGGGCACACCGCTCGCTCAGCAATGCTGATGAGTTCATCTATCGGCAGCTGCAGTTCGGCCTGCGCCAGGCGATTGCCGTGCGCAGCCTGGACGAGCTGCTGGGTGACAAGGCGGCACTGGACGGTGAGATCGCCGCCCATGTGCAGGCCGCGATCGAGGGCCACGGTGTACGTCTGCTTGGCGTGGGCATCAAGGACGTGATCCTGCCGGGCGAGATGAAGGAGATCCTCAACGGCGTGGTGCTGGCCGAGAAGCAGGCCCAGGCCAGCGTGATCCGCCGCCGCGAGGAGGCCAATGCCACGCGTTCGCAGCTCAACACCGCAAAGCTGATCGAGGACAACCCGGTGCTGATGCGCTTGAAGGAGCTGGAGGCGCTGGAGAAGGTCACCGAGAAGATCGACAAGCTCACCGTGTTCGGCGGCCTGGATGGCGTGCTGAAGCAGCTGGTGACGATCAGGTAGGGGGTAGCGGCGGCGCAGGGACGCGCCGCCGGCCCATCAAGGACATACACGAAGACATGGACACTCAACACAACTATCAATGGCTGCACGCCCAGGGCACCACGCCGATCAAGGGCTGGGTCAACGGCGTTCCGCTGGAAGCGCAGGCGCATGAGCAGCTGCGCAACATCGCTGCGATCCCGTTCGTCGGGCCGTGGGTGGCAGTGATGCCGGACGTGCACCTGGGCAAGGGCGCGACCGTGGGCTCGGTGATCCCGACCCGTGGCGCGATCATTCCGGCCGCGGTCGGCGTCGACATCGGCTGTGGCATGGCCGCCGTGCGCACCACACTGCGCGCCAACGACCTGCCCGATGACCTGCGGCAGCTGCGCAACAGCATCGAGCGCAGCATCCCGGTCGGCAACGGGCGCGGCGGCGAGCACCAGCGCATGCCCGACAGCATCCACACCCGGTTGGTGCAGTCCGGGCTGGCCGCCGGGCTGGAGAAGATCAAGGACAGGCACCGCAGGATCCGCACCGACAAGCTCGACCGTCAGCTGGGAACGCTGGGCGGTGGCAACCACTTCATCGAACTGTGCCTGGACGAGACGGATACGGTGTGGGTGATGCTGCACAGCGGCTCGCGCGGCACCGGCAACCTGATCGGCACCTACTTCATCGAAAAGGCGCGCGAGGAGCTGGCACGGCGCGTGCTCGGCTTCCACCTGCCGGACAAGGACCTGGCGTTCTTCATGGAAGGCGAGCCGCTGTTCGATGATTACGTCGAAGCCGTGTCGTGGGCGCAGGACTACGCCCGGCAGAACCGCGAGGCGATGATGTCGCGCGTGCTGGCCGAGATGCGCCACCGCTTGCCGAAGTTCCAGCTGGCGGCGATGGCGGTGAACTGCCACCACAACTACGTGCAGAAGGAGACGCACCACGGCCAGGAACTGCTGGTGACGCGCAAGGGCGCGGTCAGTGCGCGCGAGGGCGAGCTGGGCATCATTCCCGGCAGCATGGGCACGCGCAGCTACATCGTGCGCGGCAAGGGCAACGCGGACAGCTTCCACAGCTGCAGCCACGGTGCCGGCCGGGTGATGAGCCGTGGCGCTGCACGCCAGCAGATCACGCTGGCCCAGCACCGCGAGGCCACCGCGCATGTGGAATGCCGCAAGGACAGCGGCGTGCTGGACGAGTCACCGGCGGCGTACAAGTCGATCGATGATGTAATGGCCGCCCAGCTGGACCTGGTGGACGTGGTGCACACGCTGCGGCAGGTGCTGTGCGTGAAGGGATGATGGAACGGTGCCGGCCAGGGCCGGCACCCACCGCGCTCGATTGCGGTAGATCCACGCCATGCGTGGATCGAACGGCGCCGGGCAAGGTCGGCAGCTACCGGCGCAGCGATCAACGCGGCACGCTGTCCTCGCCCACCAGCGCATGGTGCACACCAATGCCCGCACGCACGCCTTCGGCAGCGGCCAACGTGATGTTGCCGACCGTCGTCGCATCGCCTGCGGCATACACGTTCGGCACCGAGGTCTGCTTCATCATGTCGACCTCGATCAGCACCCCCAGCGGGCTCTCGACCAAGGTGCAACCGAGCTGCTGCACCAGCGGCGTGGCCATCGCCTGGGTGGCCGGTACGAACAGCGCACGCTGGGCGATGCGGCGGCCATCGGCCAACTCCACTTCCAGCCAGGTCGGCTGGTCACCCTGCACGCCCACCACCGGCGCGGTCTCGATCTGCACGCCGCGCTGCTGCATGGCGGCCTGCTCCTCATCGGTGATCGGCAGGCCTTGGCTGAAGAAGGTGACATTTCCCCAATCGGCGAACAGCGGCGCCTTGCTGGCGGACATCGGGTGACCACCAAGCAGGCCGATGGCGCCACCACCCACTTCGTAGCCATGGCAGTAGGGACAATGCAGCACGGTACTGCCCCAGCGCTCGGCCAGCCCCGGCAGGTCCGGCAGCTGGTCGGCGATGCCACTGGCCAGCAGCAGCTTGCGTGCGGCCAGGACCTGGCCATCGGCGGTACGCAGTTCCACGCCTTCAGCGCTGGCGGTGGCCTGCACGGCTTCGGCATGCACCCAACGCACCGTGGGGTAGTCCAGCAGCTGCTGGCGCGCGGTCTTCAGCAGCTCGGCGCCACTGATGCCATCCAGCCCGAGCACCCCGTGCGAATGACTGGCGAAACGGTTGCGCGGCGAACCGACATCGATGACCGTAACCGGGCGACGGGCACGGGCCAGGATCAGGCCGGCGGCAATGCCGGCATAGCTGCCGCCGACGATGAGCACATCAGGATTCATGCGGACCTTCCAGGGAACGGTGATGGGCGAGATGGCGGGCGAAGTCGGCGCCGAGCTGGTCCAGCGTGGTCGCTTGCAATCGCTGTTCAAGCATCCGTTGTGCCTCGCGCGCGCCCTCCAGCAGGGCGCTGTTGACCAGCTGCTGGATCGGGCAGCCGCCGCTGGCGTCGCGGGTACCGACCTGCACCAGCGGCGGCGCTCCCACCGCCAGATAGATGTCGTGCAGGGTGATCGCTGCGGCATCGCGGGCCAGCTGGCTGCCGCCGCCATGACCACGGGTGCTGCGCACCAGGCCGGCCTTGTGCAGCTGTGCCAGCAGGCGGCGGATCACCACCGGATGGGTCGGCAGGCACGACGCCAGCTGCTCGGAGGTGCGCGGGGCGGCATGGCCGACCAGATGCGCCATCACGTGCAGGGCGTCGGAAAGGGGATTCGCGGATTTCATGTAACAACGATAGTTACATTTAAATCCTCTGTCGAGGGTCTTCTTTCGTTCCATATGGACACATTTGTCCTATGAAATATCTCCTTCACATCACTAAACGAAACGGGAATGTGATCCAAGTCGCACTTCAGAGAGAAGTGGCACCGGTCGATACCGAATCGCCCCTTCCCGAGAGTCCCTCCCCATGAATGCGTCTGTCCGTGCTCCGCGCCTGCAGTCCAAGCTGCTCGGCGCGGTTTCCGTTGGTCTTGCCGTGGTCCTGCTGTGCGCTCTGGCGGGCCTGGCCTCCGCCTGGTTGAAGCTTTCCACCGAGGTTCCGCCCGAAGTCGCGCACAGCCGCGACGCCGAACGCCTGCAGCGCGAGTTCCGCGGCCAGGTGCAGGAATGGAAGAACGTGCTGCTGCGCGGCCACGACGACGCGCTGCGCCAGCGCCATCTGGACGCCTTCGACAGCGAGGGCCGCCTGGTCGAGCAGCTGGCCAAGAGCCTCACAGCCAGTCCGGACGCGCGTACGCGTGAACTGGCACAGGCCTTCATCGGCCTGCACACACAGCTGCAGAAGGACTACCACGCCGCCCTGCAGGCGTTTGCGGAGGCCGGCTACGATCCCGCCGCCGGCGACAACCTCGTGCGCGGCAAGGATCGCCCGGTGGCTACGGCACTGGATGCACTGAGCACGCATGCCACGCAGGTGGCGGAGACGGCCGTGGCGGCACGGTCGCAGCAGGCGCGGCAGACCCTGCTGCTGTGTGCCTCGTTGACCGTGCTGGCCGCCGTGCTGCTGCTGATGGGCCTGGCCTGGTGGCTGCGACGCGCGGTGGTGCAGCCGGTGCTGGCGGTGGAAGCCGCCGCCCGCGCGGTGGCCGCCGGCGACCTGCAGCACGTGGTGCAGGTGCGCAGCCGCGACGAGATTGGACGCCTCGCGCAAGCCATGCAGGCGGTGCAGTCCACGCTGCGCGGCGTGCTGGATGCGCAGACTGCGATGGCACAGGCACACGAGGCCGGCACCATCAGCCACCGCATGGACGCCAGCGCGTTCCCCGGCGCCTTCGGCACCATGGTGGCCGACTGCAACACGCTGGTCGACGCACATATCCAGGTGAAGATGCGCGCGATCTCGATCATGGGCCGCTATGCCGTCGGCGACCTCAGCCAGGACATGGAACGCCTGCCCGGCGAGAAGGCCGTGATCACCAACGCACTGGATACGGCCAAGGCTAATCTCGGCGTGATCAACGGCGAGATCCGCCGCCTGGCCGAAGCCGCTGCCGCCGGTGACTTCAGCCAGCGCGGCGACAGCGCACGCTTCGAGCATGATTTCCGCGCGATGGTCGATGGCCTCAACCGTCTGATGCAGACCACCGAGCTGAACCTGGGCGAGGTTTCCAGCATGCTGCGCGCGATAGCCGACGGCCGCCTCGGCGCACGCATGCACGGTGATTTCCAGGGCGTGTTCGCGCGCATCGCCGGTGACGCCAACACCACCGCCGCGCAGCTGGCGACCATCGTCACCGACATCAAGCACGCCTCCGGCAACATCCACACCGCCGCCGCAGAGATCGCCGCCGGCAACAATGACCTGTCGCGCCGTACCGAGCAGCAGGCGGCCAATCTGGAAGAGACCGCTGCCTCGATGGAGGAACTGACCTCCACCGTGCGCCAGAACGCCGAGCATGCGCGCCAGGCCAACCAGCTGGCCATCGGCGCGCACACGGTCGCCTCGCAGGGCGGCAGCGTGGTCGGCCAGGTGGTGGCGACGATGGGCGCGATCGAGACCTCGTCGAGGCGGATCGCCGAGATCATCAGCGTGATCGATGGCATCGCGTTCCAGACCAACATCCTGGCGCTGAACGCGGCGGTTGAAGCGGCACGCGCCGGTGAGCAGGGTCGCGGCTTCGCCGTGGTGGCCAGCGAAGTGCGCACGCTGGCACAGCGCTCGGCCGGTGCCGCCAAGGAGATCAAGGCGCTGATCGAGGCCTCGGTGGAACAGGTCGGCCTCGGCGCACAGCGCGTGCGCGAGGCCGGCGACACCATGGCCGAGATCGTGGCGTCGGTGCAGCGCGTGACCGACATCATGGCCGAGATTTCCGCGGCCTCGCAGGAACAGAGCGCAGGCATCGAACAGGTCAGCCAGACGGTGATCCAGATGGATGGCACCACCCAGCAGAATGCGGCGCTGGTGGAAGAAGCCAGTGCCGCCGCACGCAGCCTGGAACAGCAGGCGAACCGATTGATCGATGCGGTGGATGTGTTTGATCTGTCGACCACCGCCGCAGCGAAGGATGCGCTGGCGCGCGCAGCCTGATCCTTTGCAGGCAGCCGAGCGTGGGCTCGGCTCTACACCGGGCCGTCAATCGTTCCGGGCTCTGTAGAGCCGAGCCTGCGCTCGGCGCACCTCAACGCAGGTAATCGCTCCGCGCCATCGCTTCACCCAGGTAATCCAGGAACGAGCTGATCCGCGCCGATACTGCGGTGTTGCGGTAATACACCGCATGGATCGGCTGGTACACGTCCAGCGTCTGTGCCGCCAGCACCGGCACCAAGGTGCCGGCGGCGCGGTCGCGGTCGGTCACGAAGTCGGACAGGCAGGTGATGCCCACCCCTTCCACCGCCAGCCGGCGCAACGTCTCGCCGCTGGACACCGCGATGTCCGGGCGCACCCGCAGCAGGCCATCGGCATCGCCCGGCAGCGGCCAGTGATTCAGCGATTCCGGCTCGTTGAAGCTGAGCAGGGTGTGCTGGCCCAGCGCCGCCACGCTGGCCGGTTCGCCATGTGCGGCCAGGTAGGCCGGGCTCGCCACCAGGCGCAGCTGGCAGCGGCCCAGCGGTCGGGCATGCAGGGTGGAATCGGCCAGCGGACCAATCCGGATCGCCAGGTCGGTGCGCCGTTCCAGCAGGTCGATGTAGCGCTCGGAGCTGTTCAGCTCCAGCTGTACTTCCGGATAGCGCGCACGATAGCCGGCGACCAGCGGCGCGATCACATGCAGCACGAACGGCATCGCCGCATCCACGCGCAGGCGTCCGGCCGGGCGTTCGCGGCGCGCCGCCATCTGCTCCTCGGCTGATTCCACCGCGTCGATGATCGCCCGCGCATGGCGCAGGTAGGCCTCGCCTTCGGCAGTCAGGTGCAGGCGGCGCGTGGTGCGGGTCAGCAAGGTGGTACCCAGCTTGTCCTCCAGCCGCCCCAGCGCACGGCTGACGCCGGAGGGCGTCTGCCCCAGCTGCTCGGCCGCGGCACTGATCGAACCGCTGTCGATCACCGCCAGGAACGCCTGCATTTCATCGAGGGTGGTTTTCATGGCGCCATTATTGACCACGCGGCAAGAGTGATTGGCGTGAAGATGGGTGTTTAGGCAAAGGTTCGACGCGCACACTGCGCGCCTTCCTTCCCTCTGGAGCCTGCCATGATCCGTGGCATTCCCCTCGCCCTGCTGGCCCTGACCCTCGGTGCCTTCGCCATCGGCACCACCGAGTTCGTCATCGTCGGCCTGATTCCAACCATCGCCGCCGACCTGCAGGTCAGCCTGCCCTCGGCCGGCCTGCTGGTCTCGCTGTACGCGCTGGGCGTGGCGATCGGTGCGCCGGTGCTGACCGCGCTGACCGGCCGCGTGCCGCGCAAGACCCTGCTGGTGGCGCTGATGGTGCTGTTCACGCTCGGCAACGTCATCGCCTTCCTGGCGCCGGGCTACACCTCGCTGATCGCCGCGCGCATCCTCACCGGCCTGGCACATGGCGTGTTCTTCTCGATCGGCTCGATCATCGCCACTGCGGTGGTACCGAAGGAGAAGGCGGCCAGTGCCATCGCCATCATGTTCACCGGCCTGACCGTGGCACTGGTGACCGGCGTACCGCTGGGCACCTTCATCGGCCAGCACCTGGGCTGGCGCGCCACCTTCCTGGCCGTGGCCGGGCTCGGCGTGATCGCACTGCTGGGCGCGCTGCTGTTCGTGCCGCGCAGCGTGCCGCAGAGCGCGCCGTCCAGCTTCCGCCAGCAGATGGCCGTGCTGGCCCAGCCACGCCTGCTGCTGGTCTATGCGATGACCACGCTGGGTTATGGCGGCACCTTCCTGGCCTTCACCTACCTGGCGCCGATCCTGCAGGACGTCACCGGTTTCTCGGCCAACGCGGTCAGCCTGGTGTTGCTGGTGTACGGCGTGTCGGTGGCGATCGGCAACCTGTGGGGCGGCCGCATGGCCGACCGCATGGGCCCGGTGCCCGCGCTGAAGCGCATCTTCGCCCTGCTGGCGGTCGTACTGTTCGTGCTCACCTTCACCGCCTGGAACATCTGGCTGATGCTGCTGACGGTGCTGGCGCTGGGCGCGGCGGCATTCGGCAACGTGCCCGGCCTGCAGGTCTATGTGGTCAAGCAGGCGCAGCGCTATGCACCGCAGGCCACCGACGTGGCCTCGGGCCTGAACATTGCCGCCTTCAACATCGGCATCGCGCTGGGCGCCTCGCTGGGTGGCCTGGTGGTGGAGCACGTCGGCCTGATGCACACGCCGTGGCTCGGCGCGCTGGTGGTACTGGCCGCCTATGCGCTGACCGTGCTCAGCGGGCGCCTGGACCGTCGTGATGGCATCGATGATCGTGCCGACGGCATCGCCGTGGCCGCGCACTGATCCATGCAATGCAGCGTTGCCGGCATGCATACGGCACCTGTCCTACCCTCTTTCCCTAGCAACTCCCTCCCCCCTTGGAGCTTTCAATGACTGTTCCCGCCTTTGGCCTTGGTACCTTCCGCCTGAAGGACCAGACCGTGATCGACTCGGTGCGCAATGCACTGGATGTCGGCTACCGCGCCGTCGATACCGCGCAGATCTATGGCAACGAAGCCGAAGTCGGCCAGGCCATCGCCGAGTCCGGCGTGCCGCGTGATGATCTGTACCTCACCACCAAGGTGTGGATCTCCGAGTTCAAGCACGATGCGCTGCTGGCCAGCCTGCGTACCAGCCTCGAAAAGCTGCGCACCGACCGCGTCGACCTGGCGCTGATCCATTGGCCCTCGCCGAACGACAAGGTCGACGTGCCGATGGAGGAGTACCTGCCGGCGCTGGCCGAAGCCAAGGCGCAGGGGCTGACCAGGGCGATCGGTATCTCCAACTTCACCATCGCCCAGACCCGCAAGGCGATCGAGATCCTCGGCGCCGATGCGATCGCCACCAACCAGATCGAGATCCATCCGTACCTGCAGAACCGCCTGCTGGTGAAGTTCCTGCAGGACAACGGCATCCACATCACCGCCTACATGAGCCTGGCCTATGGCGAGGTGATCAAGGACCCGGTGATCCAGGCCATTGCCGGCCGGCACCAGGCGACGCCCGCGCAGATCGCACTGGCCTGGGCCCTGCAGCAGGGCTTCTCGGTCATTCCATCTTCGACCAAGCGCGAGAACCTGGCCAGCAACCTGGAAGCGGCCGCGATCCGCCTGACCGACGAAGACATGGCACAGATCGCCAAGCTGGATCGTGGGCACCGCCTGGCCAATCCGGAAGGCATTGCGCCGGCCTGGGATTGAGGCCCTGTTGTTGTAGAGCCGAGCCCACGCTCGGCTGCCGTATCCCTGGAGCCGAGCATGGCTCGGCTCTACTGAATGGATCCCCGGGACCCCACCTCATGCAGCATCCGCAGCACCTCGTGCACGTCCAACGGTTTGCACAGGAAGCCGGCAGCGCCCATTGAACGCGCCCTCTCGATGACCTGCAGACGCGTGTCCGCACTCATCACCAGGATGGGCGGATCTTCCGTTCTGGAGCCGATCGCTTCAAGTACGTCCCAACCGCTGCAACCCGGCATATGAAGGTCCAGCAGCACCACGTCCGGCGCAAGCGAGGCCATCGCAGCCTGCGCATCGCGCCCGTCGTTCCGGCAACTCAGCCGATGGCCCGCGCATTCCATCAACCGCTCGACCACCTGCCGGTTGGTCTCCACATCTTCGAACAGCAGGCAATGCAGGGATCGCACCGATCTCGAATGCGCCTTGAAAACCTCCTCAAGCGACGGTGACGATGCCTCGCCGATGATGGCGGGAGCAGTGAAGCGCCACGTGAACGAGGCACCGCCCCACGCACTGCGACCCACCTCGATCGTCGCGCCCATGGCATCGGAAATCAGCCGCACGATGTAGAGCCCAAGCCCAACCCCCTGCTCGCAACGTGCATCCCCCTCGCTCACCTGCACAAACGGCGAGAAGATCGATTCCTGATCGCTCTCGTCAATGCCGCGGCCGGAATCGGAGACGATGACACGCACCTGCCATTGCTCATCGATTCGGGTGCAATCAACACGCACTCGGGTTTCCCCACCCATCGGGCTGAACTTGATCCCGTTGCAGACGAGATTGCTGATCACCTGTTCGATGCGGCCCGCATCGGCCAGCATCCACACCGCAGGATCGCACTCATCGACCATCAGCAACACGCCCTTCTCTGCAGCGGCCGCTGCGCAGCTTTCCTGCATTGCATCGAGCGTGGCCGCCAACGAACAGGGCTGGGGACGAAGCCGCAGCTTTCCACCCTCGATACTCGCCACATCAAGGACATCGTCAATGCGATGCCGCAGCGCTCTCGCCTGACGGGCCACCATCGCAAGTGCGCCGCGCCGGGCCGCCGTGGCGGTCTCCATGTCCAGCAACTGGATGCCGTTGATGATGGCGTTCAGGGGAGTTCTCAGTTCGTGGCTCATCGTTCCCACGAACCGCCCCTGGGCCTCACGCGAGGCGACGGCACGCAGTGCGATATCGCGCATGGCAGCGACCATGGTGGCGACGACGGCAGGCAGCAGGACAGTCAGCGCCAAGGCGTACGCCAGGTACGCCGGCCGCGAGGTCCAGTAACCCTCGGGCGCAGCCCACAGCAGGCCCAGCGTCGCCGCAGCGATGGCCGGAGCCATTGCCTTCCGCCCGTAGACCGTTGTCGCTGCGATCACGAGGAAAGGCAAGGTTGCATTGAGCGTCATCAGAAGAATGAAGGCCGCATCGACCTGCACGGTGACCATCATCAGGCTCAGAAGCAGGCCCGCCGCGTCGCGCCATGCCACACCGCGGTCCTTGTACAGATTCACCCACGCCGCCCATGCCACGGAAGCGAAAAGCAGCGCAATGGACGCGGGCAACACCCTCGCCGCATCGTTGGCCAGCACGGGTTGCGGTCCATCCATCCAGAGCCAGCACCACAACACCGTCAGCGCCTGCAATACCACCCTGAACAGACTGGCCCTCGGCTCCTGCAGGCAGGACAGCAACAATGCGAGTCGATTCATCTCCAGTGAGCGGGCCGCCTGGAGCAGGGCGTCGGGGCCAGGCTCGAGCAGGCCAGAGCGGGCATTGGACATGGCTGGATTCCTTCAGCTGTGAGGAACGATGGAACGTTGCAGAAGACGCTGCGCGGCGGCCGCCACCCTTTGGGAGCGCCGACGTATGTGCTCCACCGTCGCCCCCGATCGAACGCACTCACCCAGGTCATCGCAGGCTTTGGCGATCATCGGGCTGCCCAGCGCCGAGGTGATGCTCTTGAGCGCATGCAGGCGCGTCAGTTCCGCATCCGGATCGCCGCAAGGCGCACTCACATCCTCGCTCGTCCACCGCGAAATCGCTTCGTCCAATGCAGAGACAAAGCGCGGAAGCTCGCGTGGCGACATCGCTGCAATCATCCGCAGCATTGAATGCGGTCCGAGCTCTGGACCAACGCTCCCGGCCGCTGGGATTTCCGGTTCATCCATCCGTTCGGTTGTGTGCATCTGCCTCCGCCCCGTGTCGCATTCGACCTGTTGCCGCCGATCGCTCGCGGCCAGAAACGACTTAGTGCAAGGCCATTTGCGACAACCGATCCTCCGCAAGAACTACTGCATCCGTTCGTGAATGAGCGCGGCCAACCCGGGGAAATGCCTGGAAAGCACGTATCCCAGCGCTATTCCAAGCAATATTCCGGCAAGGATGACGCTCACTCTCAAGAAGGGTGACAGTCGTTTCAGATCCATGGCATCCAGCATCCATGCAACGACGGCCATGCGCCATCGGAATCCATTCAGTCTTTCCTGAGGTGCACTGTGCTGGTGTTCATCCTTCTTCTTCTGCTGGCATGTGCTGCACTGATCGCCACACGCCGATTCCGCACCGCGGCACTCCTGTCGGTGCTGCCCTTCATGGCCTTGTCCAGTGCATCGGGCCCGATCACGCAATGGATGCTCGACCGGGCCCAGGCCAGCCCTGCGTTCACGACACCTGCAGATCGGCCGAAGACAACGATCGTGCTGCTGGGCGGTGGCATCGAGCACCATCCCGAGGGCTCCAGCCCGGGACTGGCGGGGTACAGCCGATTGCTGGTTACGGCGCAGCGCTATCTGCTCTGCCAGCGGAAGTACGAGATCTGCAGGGTGATCGTGAGCGGAGGTGCCTCAAGAAACCGTAAGACCAGCGAGGCCTACGTCTACGCGCGCGAGCTGGCCCGTCTGGGTGTGCCGAGGGATCGCATCGAGCAGGAGGACGCCAGCGCCAACACCTGGGAGAACGCCCGGAACAGCAGCGCGATGCTCCGCCACGATCCATCGCGCGTGGTGATCGTGACCTCGGGTCTTCACCTCAGGCGAAGCCTGCTTTATTTCCAGCATTTCGGCGTGATTGCCGAAGGCCTGCCCAGCGACCGACTACGCGCCACGCCCGGCTGGCTCCCCTCGACCTTCAACCTGCTGCTGGCCGAGGTGATGTTGCACGAACGTATCGGCGTGATTCGTTACCACGCCTACAACAGACTGGGGTGGAACGAACCGCCGATGCCACCGATCCCCTTCAATCCACAGACAGCCACCCACGCATCGCCGCACTGACCTCGTCCGGCTTTTCCATCGGGGCCAGGTGACCGCAATCGGCCACCACCACCAGCTGCGAATGCGGCACCAACGCATGCATTTCCTCGCTCACTGCCAGCGGCGTGATGCGATCATTGGCACCACAGATGATCAACAGCGGATCACGGTAGCCGGCCAGCACGTCATGGCCGTCGCGGCGTTCCAGCGCGCTCTGGCGCAGGAACACCTCCGAACCCAGGCGGGCGGTCATGTCGCGCACGCGCTGCACCAGCACGTAATCGTCCAGCCGCGAGGCATCGATGTAGCTGCGCATCAGCGTATCGCCGAAGCCATGGAACCTGCCCGGCAGGCGTACGCTGGCGCGCTGGCTGCGGCGCTGCTCGGCGCGCTCCGGTGAGTCGGCGTGGATCGAGGTATCAACCAGCGCCAGCTGCAGTACGCGTTCCGGGGCGATGCGCAGGATCTGCTGGGCGACGAAGCCACCCAGCGAGAAACCGGCCAGGGCGAAGCGCTCCGGTGCCTGTGCCAGCACATCCTCGGCCACTGCCTGCAGGGTCTCGCCACGGGTCTGGTCACCTACGGTGCAATCGGCGATGTCGGCCAGGTCGGCCAGCTGTGCGCGCCACAGCTCGGCGTCGTTGAGCAGGCCGGGCAGCAGCAACAGGGGAATACGTTCGGTCATGCGGGTATTGTCGCGCTGGTGCGGTGACAGAACCATGCCGCAACGGGCGATTGCGCTGTAGAGTCGGGGGGGGGGGGGGGGGGGGGCGGGCCCCGGGGCGGAGGGGGCCGCGGAAAGAAGAGGGGGCCAGAGG